>DATFTU010000027.1:0-5130 GCA_035261565.1 Bacteroidia bacterium | reverse complement strand
CGAATACATAATAAAAATTTGCAAGCTAAAATGTTTGAAATTTTAGGCTTTACTAAAGAAGATGCCCAAAATCAGTTTGGTTTTTTAATGAATGCTTTTGAATTTGGTGCGCCTCCGCATGGTGGTTTGGCTTTTGGTTTTGACAGGCTTTGCTCGTTATTTGGCGGAAGCGACAGCATAAGAGATTTTATTGCGTTCCCGAAAAATAATGCGGGAAGAGATGTTATGATTGATAGTCCGAGTGAGATTAGTGATGAGCAACTAAACGAACTGCATATACTGGTAAAAGAAACCACTAAGTAAGTTATGATTTTACTGGCCGATAGTGGAAGTACTAAAACAACCTGGGTTTTATTGAAAGATAAAAAACAAGTGGCCGAAAGCCATACGCAGGGCTTTAGTCCGTCGTTTCAGAGTGCTGAAGTGATAGCGCAGATAATGAAAGCCGAGCTTGGTAAAGACGTGCTGAATGAACAGACAAGTGAACTGGAAATTTTTTATTACGGTACGGGTTGCTCAACCGCAGAGAAAAAACAGATAATTAAAACAGCATTAAGTTCAATTTTTACCAAAGCGCACATTACTGTTGACCATGATTTGCTGGCCAGTGCTTTAGCTTTGTGCGGCAACAAAGCGGGTATAGCTTGTATTTTAGGAACAGGGTCGAACAGTTGTTATTTTGACGGGAAAGAAATTAAAGAAAGCCTGTTATCGTTAGGGTATTTTTTTGGCGACCACGGAAGCGGTGCACACTTAGGAAAAACATTGCTGCAACATTATTTGGAAGGAAATTTACCAAAGGATTTAGAAACCGTTTTTGGCACCATGCCCGAATTTAATAAAGAAACTATTTTGCATAGCGTGTATAAAGAGCCCATGCCACAGCGCTTTTTAGCAAGCTATACTAAAATTATAGGCAAGCATATTAACCATCCTTACATGCATAATTTAGTAAAGACTTGCTTTGCCGAATTTTTTATGCATCAGGTTGAAAAATATAGTTTACATAAACAAGTAAAAATAAACTTTGTGGGTTCGGTGGCTTTTCATTTTCAGAAAGAGTTACACGAGGTAATGGGCGAGCTTGGTTTGCAAGCGGGCATTATTTTGCAATCGCCTATGGAGGGATTGATAAAATATCACACCCAACACTAAAACTTATTTAACTGGTTTAGGGATTTCAATTTTTAGTTTATCGTAAATTTCTTGTTGAGAAATTTCTCTAACCTCGCCGGGCTGCATGTCTGTTAGCAAAATATCTTCAATAGCCACACGTAATAAACGCATGGTTTGATGCCCCACCATGGCGGTCATTTTACGCACCTGGTGGAATTTGCCTTCGGTTAAGGTGAGCTCAATCCACGTAGTGGGAATATCATCACGTACCGGATGCCCACGCAAGGGTAAATTTTTTGGTGTATCTATAATAACTGCTTTACAGGGTTTGGTGGTATAATCATTGCCATGCATGCGGATAGAAATTCCGGCTTCCAGCTTTTGCAGTGTTTCATTACTTACTTTGCCATGTACCTGCACCCAATATACACGGTGGTGCTGATTTTGCGGTTGCAATAATAAATTGGTAAGTTGTTTGTCGGTACTTAAAATTAAAAGGCCCTCGCTGTTTTCATCTAACCGGCCAAGGGCGTTTGTGCCTTCGGGGAAATTGTACACTAAATCGGCCAACACTTTTTTCTTGGGTATTCTTACAAACTGCGACAACATTTTGTAAGGCTTGTAAATAATAAAATAGCTAAACATCTCTCAACAAAAATATGTGAATAATTAAGACGCACTGTGCTTAAATTGTTTTTTATTTAAAGCGTACTTAGGAATATGAAAATTCATTTTATTGCTATTGGTGGCAGCGTTATGCATAACATGGCGCTTGCCATGAAAAACAAGGGGTATGTGGTTACCGGGTCGGATGATGAAATTAACGAGCCATCGCGCAGCCGCCTGCAAAAGCAAGGTTTGTTGCCTGAGAAAGACGGTTGGTTTCCGGAAAAACTGGATAAGGATTACGATGCCGTTATTTTAGGCATGCACGCGCGTGTTGATAATCCTGAATTGATTAGAGCAAAAGAGCTGGGCTTGAAAATATTTTCGTACCCCGAATATATGTACGAGCAAACCAAAGATAAAATACGTGTGGTGGTTGGAGGAAGCCATGGTAAAACAACTATAACATCTATGATTTTACATGTGCTGAAACATGCCGGAAAAGATTTTGATTATTTAGTAGGCGCACAGTTGCAAGGTTTTGACACCATGGTAAAACTTACCAAAGAAGCCCCCATTGCGGTTTTTGAGGGAGATGAATATCTGGCATCGCCCATCGACAGAAGGCCAAAGTTTCATTTATACAAACCCAATATTGCCATAATCAGTGGCATTGCCTGGGATCATATAAATGTTTTCCTCACCTACGAAAATTATGTAGAGCAGTTTGAAAAATTCATACATATTATTGAGCCAAAAGGAAGTTTAATGTATTGTGCGGCTGATGCAGAGCTGAAACAATTGGTGGAGAAAACGGAAGCGCCCATTAGTAAAACCGCATACGGCGTGCCGCAACATAGTATTGAAGACGGAACAACGTATTTAATACATAATGGCAAAAAAATTCCGCTTAAAATATTTGGTGACCACAACCTGATGAACTTGGAAGGTGCGCGTTTGGTGTGCGAAAAATTAGGTGTACCCGTTGATGTGTTTTATAGTGCGATACAAAGTTTTACAGGTGCGGCTAAACGATTAGAACAAGTTAAGATTACCAATGATTTTGCTTTTTATAAAGATTTTGCACACTCACCCTCTAAGCTAAAAGCTACGATTGATGCGATGAAAAGTCAGTACCCCGATAGGTATTTAGTGGCCTGTATGGAGTTGCACACCTTTAGCAGTTTAAACGAAAATTTTTTGAAAGAATATAAGGGCTGTATGCGGCAAGCGGATGATGCCATAGTATATTTTAACCCGCATACCATTGAGCATAAAAAACTAAAACCAATAACTATTGAGCAAGTGCAGGATGCTTTTGGCGACAAAAAACTAAAAGTATTTACCCAATCGAAACAGGTGAGTGATTACTTAAAAGCTATGGAGTGGAAAAATAAAAATTTGTTAATGATGACTTCGGGAAATTTTGATGGGGTTGATTTCGTAAAACTGTCGAACGAACTTGCACATTAGCCATAAAACTCCATTAAAGTGGTAGAAACGAGCAATAATTTTGTTTGGTTCCTTACAATCTAACAGGTACATTTGCCCGCGCTAAAAATCGCGCTGTTAATGGTTATTTTAATTTTCTTTCTTGCGCATTGGTTTCTCTCTCTCTTTTGCCAGACATTTTTTCTTCACCGGTATGGGGCACACAAAATGTTTACCACAAATCCGTTTTGGGAAAAGTTTTTTTATTTTCTCACCTTTATTAGTCAGGGCTCTTCGTTTTTAAATCCGAGAGCATATGCTATATTACACCGTATGCACCACGCGTATAGCGATACCGAAAAAGACCCTCACTCGCCACACTTTTTTAAAGATGTTTGGCAAATGACTATGCACACCAAAGAAATTTATTCGAATTACGCTGCCCGTAAAGTTGAACCCGAAAAACCCTTTAGAGGGAATTACCCGGAGTGGCCTATAATAGACAAAATTGGCGACATGTGGCTTGTGCGTATTTTATTTGGTGTATTATATGTATTGTTTTATGTAAAATTTGCAACCGCCTGGTGGATGTTTTTATTACTGCCTATTCATTTTTTTATGGGGCCTATACATGGCGCTATTGTAAACTGGTGCGGGCATAAATATGGTTACAGCAATTACGATAATGACGACCATAGCAAAAACACCCTGCCTGTAGATATATTTTTAATGGGCGAGCTGATGCAAAACAACCATCACAAAAAACCGAACAGCGTAAACTTTGCACAAAAGAAATTTGAGATTGACCCCAGCTACCAGATAATAAAAGTACTGACCTGGCTCAGGATAATTAAACTGAGAAGAGAACCTTAATCTTTTTTAACGGCACTTATTGATTATTTCCTGTTAATATTTTGATGGCAGATAAAAGCTAAAAATTACGAAATTAGCCATCTGCGATGCTTAAAAAACTCCACATAAAAAACTACGCGTTGTTAGAAGAAGTTACGATTGCTTTTGACAAATCGTTAACCGTTATTACCGGAGAAACCGGTGCCGGTAAATCAATTATGCTGGGGGCCTTGGGCTTGGTGTTGGGCGAGCGTGCCGATATGGCTGTGCTGCGCGACAAACAAAAAAAGTGCATTGTTGAAGCCAGCTTTTTAATAAAGAGTTATTTGCTGGAAAGTTTTTTTGCCGAGAATGAATTAGACTACGAAGAAGAAACCACTATACGCAGAGAAATTGCACCCGATGGAAAATCGCGCGCGTTTGTAAATGATACACCGGTTACCCTGCAGGTACTGAAAGTATTATCACAATATTTAATTGATGTACACTCGCAACACGAAACCTTGTTGCTAAATCAGGCATCTTTCCGATTTAATATGGTGGATGCTTTTGCCAATTGTTTAGATGAGAGAAAACAGTACAATGCCTTTTTTGTGCAGTTAAAAGACAAAGAAAAAAAATTGCAGGAGTTGTTGGCGCTTGAGCAACAAGCCAAAAAAGATTTTGATTATTACCAGTTTCAGTTTAATGAATTAGAACAGGCCACTTTAAAAGAAGGGCATGTGCAGCAACTGGAACAAGAATATGATACGCTGAATAGTGCCGAGTTTATAAAACAAAACTTGAGCAAAGCATCGGGTATTATTGATGGGGGAGATGAGAATATGCTTTCGCATATGGCCGGATTGAAAAGTGTGCTGGCACAATTAGCCAAATATGGCAAAACGTATGAGGAGCTGGCAACTCGTGTACAATCGGCTTATATAGAGTTGAAAGATTTAGCGTCGGAAGTGGATGCGGTAAACGATAAAATAGTTTTTGACCAAAATAAGTTAGAAGAAATAACTGCACAACTTGATTTGCTAAACCGCTTATTAAAAAAACATGGTGCTGCCAATGAGCAAGAACTGTTGAAAATAAAAACCGAAATAGAAGAAAAACTAAACCAGTTTAATTCGATTGAAG
>DATFTU010000026.1:0-3545 GCA_035261565.1 Bacteroidia bacterium | reverse complement strand
TAATAGCGAACTAATAAACTGTTATCAGAATGGAAGCGTGTACGTCCCGGTAAACCTGCAGCATCATGTCCGTAGTAATCGTTAGTAAGCATTTTTACATTTTCTGTCGGGCACCAAGTTATATTGCCACCAAAGCCGGGTGTATTATTAAATGTGCCATAGCTTTGCCATCCATTAATAATCCAAGGCTCTATTTTTAATTTTTTAGTAGCAAAAATCTGTATACGCATACCGTTAAAGAACCAAGGTGTATTATCAGATGTATAAGATGCCTGATATTCCCAATTTTCAGCCTGATAATAGGAATTCAAACCAATATAAGACATAAACATACCTGCATCTACATTTATACCATGTAATACATTAAAGTGATAGCCTGCGTTAGCTTCAGCTAAATAGCGATATACATCTGCCAGGTCATATTGACCACGGTAAGGACTTAAATCGTTACGAGGAACTACTGTTGAACGTGTTCCAAATTGTGTTACGATATGAGCACGTGCGCCTTTGTAGTAAAAATCACCACCTAAATTAGCACCTGAAATCTGCATTTCATTATTACGCGCTAATGCAGTTGAACCCACTACTGTATTATCTATTGGATTAGCAAAAGAATGAGTAACATTCGCATCTAACATTACAGTTGGGGTAAAAAATTTTCCTGCCAATGTTGGGGTAGAACGCCTGTCAGCACCATTTAACCAAGTCATATCCATTCCTTCTAAGGGTTCACCTTTTTGGCGGTTGGGTTTATTATCATCAGATGTTGTGTCCATAATTTCAACATCGCCTTTCCCTAAAGAAATTACAGTTGGGTTTTCAGTACTAGCACTCTTTTTTAGGCTATCTATTAATTCCTTTTTCAATTGTTGGATAATCAGGTTACGCTCCTTGTCCGACAACTTTTGCTGGGCTGATAATGTAGTAACTATCAATGTGCTAACTAAGAATAGTGTTTTTTTCATGTTATTTATTGTTTTTCACAGGTTAATTCAATTTTTTTAGTAGGATGGTAAAGCAATGGTGTATTTTCTATAACCACATCGCTTTTATCTAAACCAAAGGCATCTTCGTCTCTTTGCCCTAAGTGTTTTAATTTAAAGTAAGCGTTCAACAACAAACCATCTCGTATACTAAATTCATTTTCTACCGACAAAAACTTTTCGATGATTACAAATTTGAAATCAGGTTCACTATTATATTTGGTTGAACCATCGGGGCGCTTATGCAAATTCAATGCTTTGCTGGCAACTAATTCCTGCACAATTTTTTTAAAGTACAGTTCTGTTCTTATTTGCACACGAAAACCTACATTGATATTTACTTTTATTACTTTATCATCAACAAGTTCAGAAACATTGTAAGTAAGTGTATAAGGCTGCTCAGTTCGGTTTATATGGAAAAACCAATATACATCGGCACGTTTTGGTTTTTTTGCAAAAATGGATTTGATGATTTTTTCCTCTATTTCGTTACGGTTATTGGCTTTAGTAAGGTAAATTAAGTGTGTTGCAAACTTTGATATTTCCTCGTCTTCGCTTAATTCCTTTAGTGTATCTGCATACTTACCTAAATCAACAAATTTGGTAAAGCGGTTGTTTATTTTTCTTGCATAATACCAAACGTACATAGTCATAAAAATGAACAGTTCAAAAAACAAGAACATCCAACGTTCTTTAATTTTTGCCACATTAGCAATGAAAAAAGAAGTTTCTACTACCACAAACAATAACAAAATAGCAAATACAAAAAACTTATTCCATTTTAAACGATATAATAAAAAGTACGAAAGCAAAAGTGTAGTCATCATCATGGCCACCGTAATGCTAAAGCCATAAGCAGCTTCCATATGCGAAGAAGTTTGGAAATACACTACCATTAAAATACAGCCAAACCATAATACATTATTTACACTTGGAATATAAACCTGCCCTTTACTTTCCGAAGGCTGGCGAACAGCAACACGGGGCCAAAAATTTAAGTTCATTGCTTCGTTAATGAGTGTATAACTTCCGCTAATGAGTGCCTGTGCCGCTATGATGGCAGCCATAGTGGCTATAATAATACTGGGCACTAAAAACCAACTGGGCATAATTTCAAAAAATGGGTTTCTCCCATCGCCAAGTGTTTGCCCATTATGGTTCATAAGCCATGCACCTTGTCCCAAGTAGCAAGCTATCAAACTTATTTTTACAAATATCCATGTTATACGAATATTGCTTTTACCACAATGCCCCAAATCAGAATACATAGCTTCTGCGCCAGTTGTAGCTAAAAATACCGCACCCAATAGCCAAAAACCTTTTGGGTAATGTGCTAACAAATCATAAGCATAATAAGGGTTGAGAGCCTTCAATATTTCAGGCGATTGAGCAATACGCAATGTGCCAACTGATAATAGCATTAGAAACCAGATTACCATAATTGGTCCAAATGATTTGCCGATAGCTTGCGTACCAAAACGCTGAAAGAAAAACAATACAGAGAGAATGAGTATAACAACACCGATAGTTAAATGATTACCCGGAACAATTATATTTTCCCATCCCTTTACCATGTTTAAACCTTCAATGGCGGAGGCAACTGTAATAGGAGGTGTAATAATGCCATCCGCCAACAAAGTAGTTGCACCTAAAATAGTGGGAATTACCAACCATTTTCCGTAATGACGTATTAATGCATAAAGTGCAAAAATACCGCCCTCACCATCGTTATCGGCTTTCAGCGTAAGCCACATATATTTTATAGTGGTTTGTAAAGCAAGTGTCCAAAAAATGCAAGACACGCCACCATACACTAACATTTCATTAATTACCCTCTCGCCAATTACCGCCCTTAATGCATAAAGCGGGCTTGTTCCTAAATCGCCATAAACAATACCCAGTGCTACTATTAATGAAACGGCCGTTACTTTGTTATGAAGATTGTTTTTCACTTTTTTCTTTTCCCTGATTTACACTACAAAGTTGGCGCAAATGGTATTGGTAAAAAGTAAAAGATTAGTGTATTTGTATAAAGATTTTATAAAGAGAAAATAAAATTATTTTTCCCAAAACGTAACGATAAGGCCACCAATTATAATAAGCATACCGCCTATTAAAACAGAAATTGATGGTATAGTACGGAACGAAATAAAATTAATAAGCTGCCAAATAACAAATAAAACAGCAATATAAAGCCCTGCTATTTTTCCAAATTCTATGGGAGCTAAATTGATAGATAAACCATAGCCCGCTAAAAGAATTGCGCCAACAAGAAACAAACCTACTCTTGCAATCCCAGTGTTATTATGTACACTTGTTCTTATGATAGCGTCGCCACTTACCTCAAGTATAGTAGCAATTAAAACAAAAATAAAAGGCAGTATGTTTTGAAAATATTTCATCTGAATAAAATTAATTACTGAAACCGATATCCCACACCACTTTCTGTAATTATGTGTTTTGGTTGATTATGATTGTCTTCTGTTTTTTTTCTTAGCGTACCTATAAATACTCTTAAATATTGCGTTTCTGTTTGATAGCCTGCACCCCAAATTTCTTTAA
>DATFTU010000025.1:0-2315 GCA_035261565.1 Bacteroidia bacterium | reverse complement strand
TTGATACGGTGGCCGAAAAATTAACAGGTGTAAAACACGGTAACGGAACTGATTATTGGTTAATAGTACATAAATATTATTCGGATGCTTTTTATGCCTATCAATTATCCGCCAGTGGTATTGTAGATACAGTAATTTCTCATATTGGCTCAAGACACCCGGTTGCTTATGGTCCACAACTTTCAGGATACGCGCTTGGGTGCATGAAAGCATCGCCTGATGGAAAGAAATTAGCGATAGTAAGTGGTAATGGATATGGAATTGCAGAGTATTTTGATTTTGATAAAAATACAGGTATTGTAAGTAATAAAGTAAACATTCAGGCAGATTCTATTTATAGTTATTATGGCCTTTCTTTTTCACCTGATAATTCAAAGCTATATATTGCATGTTGGCTAAATAATAATGGTGTTTATCAATTTGATTTAAATGCTGGAAATGGAAATGCGGACTCTGTAGTAGCATCAAAAACTAAAATAGTAGGCCAGTCTCCAAGTCATTGGGCTATGCAATTAGCCACTGATGGAAAAATATATATTGCAGGAGGAGCTCAATATCTTTCTGTAATTAATAATCCTAATAATGCAGGATTGGCTTGTAATTATGCTGATATGGCAGTTAGCCTATTAAACAACACGGGAGCGTTGGATATGGGACTTCCGAATTTTATTGACTCATATGATTATACAAATACAAGCTTTCCATACAGTATAAGTACGGTACACGATACTGCTGTTTGTAATGGTGCGCCTGTAATGCTTAATGCGCAAACATCCTCATCGTACACGTGGAGCACAGGAAGCAATAACCAAACTATATCAGTAAATACTTTGGGAACTTATTGGGTGGAGACACCAGGAGTTAACAGCTGTATTTTAGTTGATACAACATATTTAAATATTGGTAATCCTCCTCCGGCTATACATGTTTTAAAAGACACCAGCGTTTGTAGTAATGTAAATTATGTATTGGATGCGTCGAGCGCAAATGCAAGCAGTTATAGTTGGTCAACAGGTGCGTTGAGTTCATCTATAACCCCAACGGTAAGTAATGTTTATTGGGTTGATATGCAAACAAGTTTAAGCCCTTGTTTAATACGGGATAGTGCGACTATAAACATACTTACGCCACCAACTATAATAGCAAGTAATTATACCGTTTGTACAGGCAACACCGTTGTTATAACACCAACCGTAACAGGTGGCAGCGGAGTTTATACATATAATTGGGGAGCCCCATTTAGCGGTGCAACTTATACAACAACCATACTTGCCGATAGTTTATATACCATATCAGTAAAAGATTTGAATGGATGCATTACACCAAATGATACCGGAAAAATATCTGTTATAAACGCAGGCACTATAAATTTACCCGCACCCGTTATTGGTTGCAAACCCGTGTGTTTAAACTTAGATTCGATACCATATAACTCACTTACAAATTGGCAATGGTTTTTTGGTAATGGTGATACTACCAGCCAAGCAGCAGCAAGTTATTGTTATAATGACAGTGGCAGTTATAAAGTAAGTTTTACTTACACTACAACCTTAGGTTGCAAAAACAAAGTTAGTGCAGATAGTTTGGTTACGGTTTACCCCTACCCAACGGCAGCATTTTCGGCATCAACTTTTACAACGGATGTTTTAAATAGCGGGATTAGTTTTTATAATGAATCCATCAATTATTTGCAACCGCCACAATGGACGTTTGGAGATTCGGTTACATCAACCATTGTAAACCCAACCCATAGTTTTACCAACGCCGGAAATTACAATGTACTGCTTATTGTGCAAAACCAAAAAGGATGTAAAGATACTGCCATACACGAAGTTGTAATTACCGAAATATTTACTTTTTATGCCCCCAATTCTTTCACACCCAATAACGATGGTAAAAACGAAACTTTTTTACCGGTTGGCAGCGGATGGGATAACAGCACATTTAAATTATTGGTGTACGACAGGTGGGGGAATTTAATTTTAAATACCAGCGACCCTAAACAAGGTTGGGACGGAAAAGTAAAAGGGTACCTCGCGCAAGAGGATGTGTATGTATGGAACGTGCAAGTAAATAATATTATTAACAACATACCACACAACTACACCGGTACAGTTACTTTAGTTAAATAAATTTTGCTGCATGCGTTAGGAATTAGCTTAGTTTTTATAGTTTTTTATTTTGGTATTGCCAAATGTTTTTTGAGAAAAAACATTTGAAACGAAAATCCTTTTGCGGTAATCGGCAAAAAGATTACAGTATAAACCCGACGGTGTAACCACCAGAACGCCCTAATGATGCTTAGGCTCGGGCGG
>DATFTU010000024.1:0-6922 GCA_035261565.1 Bacteroidia bacterium | reverse complement strand
GATACGGCACGTTCTATAGGCCCGTCAAACGGAGACCCGAATATTACAACCTATCAATACAAATTACAAACCGTTGATACTTGTGGTAATTACAGTCTGCTAAGTCCATATCACAACACTATACATGTTACCAACAACAACGGCACCTTTACCTGGAATTTATATACCGTTGAGGGTACAACTGTAACGCCCGTATCATCTTTCGATTTATTGCGCGATGATAACAACACCGGTGTTTTTGCGCCTATAGGCAGCGCGGCCGGTAACCAAACCAGCCTAACCGATGTTAATTACACATCGTATGCAAGCATTGCCAACTGGCGTATTGATGCCAATGGGTTTAATTGCAACCCAACGCTTAGGTTAAATGGTAACAACAGCACATATGCTGCTAAAATAAAATCGCATAGCAATCAAAATAATAATCGCCAGGCATCTGGTATAAAAAACGCAAGCAACATTACCGCTGTCAGTGTATATCCAAGTCCCGCAAACAACTTTTTAAATGTTAGTGTAACAGGTATAACATCGCAAGTCAACATAAAAATATATTCGTTAATTGGGGCTGAGGTGTTAAGCACAAACATTACAAATAACAATAATATAATTGATATCAGTAATTTAAACGCAGGTACATATATCATACAAATAACAACTACTGAGGGTATTAAAACTCAAAAAATAGTAAAGCAATAAAGTAAGGTCAGCAAACCAATAAAAAAATCCTTTGTAATTTTTACAAAGGATTTTTTGTTTCTGCTCTTTCAAAAAAGTTACTTCTAAAAAACTTCCGGCAAAGTAATTTTCTACTTTCGTTATCTGGTAGGCGGTTGCACGCCCAGCATGGGCATTATGTGGTGGGCCTTGGTAAAAAGTTCTATACTATCGTTATCAGTAAAATTGTGCCGGGCTAAAAAATTATAATAGGCAGCAATTAATTTTGTTGATGCCAATGTAGTATCATCTGTTTTTATTTTTTCGTAGAGCGTTTTTATTTCGGGCAACAGTTTTTTGCTGTCAAAATCAAATATGCGCGAGTTATCAATACCTGTTACCAAAACACTCATATACATATCGCAAAAACTCGATGCCTCATCTTTATAAATGGCATTGGGGTACTTTGCTATATAAACTTCCCAGCGCTTAATGCGGTTATATAACTCATCGTAACTAATAAGCAAGCCGGCATCTTCCGTAAAACCTTGTTTCAGCTCATCCTTGCGTATGCTTAAATATGCTTCTGTCCAGGCCGGCACACGGCCTTTAAAACTCTCATAAAAATAATCGGGCAGCACATCAAAGTACGGGTTTCCTTCTGTACTATATACCCCAATGCCACAGGTTGCTAAATTTTTTTTTAAACAAGTAAGCTCGGTTGTAGTAGTATCTTTAAGCAGTTGGTTAAAAATGGTTTCGTAAGTGGTTTCTAACGAGTCGTTAAGTTTGCTTATCACCGCATAAAACTGGCTGCTAAATAACCTGTAACCCGAATCCCTCTCTGCATCACTCGTTAAGTTACATTGCTTTATATAATCAAGTGCATAGGCAATTGTAGTAACACTGTCATTCAAACTTTTTATATAAGTCGTAAGCGTTTTTATATCGCCTTTTACACCTTTTATTTTTTTACGGTTGGCAGCCGCGGCTTTATTAATGTAATCATCCTGCAATAAATAATTTATAGTAGGTCTGCTGGGCTCGGTAGTTGGTTTAGTATTACTGCCGCCACAGGCAACTAAAAAAACGGCACAAAACAAAAAGTAAAAATTTTTCATAACACGTATTTAAACCCTAAGGTAAAAAATAAATTTATTACTTGGGTATTTCGGCGTTTTATCATTTCGATTGAAAGGAGAAATCTAACACAGCAACTTATAATTTATAACTCATCATTTTCTGTTGTATCTAACGCAAAACAAATAAACCTGTTTTTGTAAGATAATATTTTGCGTTTTAAGCATAGGTACATTAATGTGTATTCTCTTTAATTTTTTCTTCGGTGCAAATATCACTTCCGTCAAAATAATAGGTATGGTCTTGCCCAAACCAGCCAACGGTATCACTTGCTTTAAAGGTATAAATTACCTTAAATGTTTTTGGATCGGCTTTTTCAATTGGTAATCCTTGGTAATAAACATGGTTTATATCAGTGGCATAGGGCGAGTGTTTAAAAGTTTTAAACGATTTTACATCGGCATCTTCAAGTATGTTCAGGTTTCCGCCATCTGCCATTTGGTTAAAAATAAAAACTTTGTTTTTGTCCTTATAATACAAGTTTCCCATACTGCAAAAAGATGGTACATCAATATTTCTTCTTAAGTCAAATGTACTATCTCCCTCGCAGGCATTATATAATCTTGATATAAGTACAGGCCGCGGCCCCTCTTTTTTATCCGAGTAATCAAATGGTTTAAAATAAATTTTATGTTTTTTATCGGCATATAAATTGTTGCCCACACTATCCAGCATTAGCGAGTCAAGAAAAATACAACCGCCCGCGTCTATTAAATATATATTTTGCTTTAAACTCCTGTTTTGTAAATCTGTTTCTGTTTGTTCAGCCCTTGCCTCTTGGGTTTTAGATGTATTACAGCCGGCTAAAACCAATAACCATAAAATTATAAACCAGTTCTTTAAATAACTCATGTTTTTATTATTACGTATAAAATAATTACATAACCCTTCTTCTATTATTTTCCCTTATTGGCAAATTTGGCAAACTCGGCGGGGCTTTTGCCGCACCTCTTTTTAAACAGGCGGGCAAAGTACGAGTTATCCATATAGCCAAGTTGTTCGGCTATTTCGGCAACCGTATCGTTAGTATAGGTTAGCATGCGTTTAGCTTCAAGCATAATGCGGTCAATAATCAGGTCTGATGTTGTTTTGTTAAGGCATTCCTTGCATATTCGGTTTAAATGCTTTTCGCTTATAAATAATAGCTTGGCATATTCGCTTGGCGATTTAATTTTTTTATACCGACTGTCAATTAAGTCTTCCAGCTTTCGTACTTTGCTCAGGTATGTTTGGTTACGGTTGTCCATTTGCTTTTGAGGCAAATAAATACGGGTTAAATCAATATACAACTGTTCAGCCAACACATGTATGCGCCGGTACTTCATTAAATAATCATGTTCAAACTCGTTTTGTATTTCAATAAATAAATCTTTTATTTTTTGCAAGTGGCTGTTACGGGGTACAATTAAAGGTGAGTTATATATCGAACAAAAAAACGGGTAATCCTGCACTTTTTTGGATGGTGAATACGAGTCGTAAAAACTTTTTGTATGAAAAAATAAATACCCATCCACATCTTTTGATAAACTAAAATCATGTACCTGTCCGGGCGATATCATAAATACCCTGCCTGGCTTAACTTCATAATTTACAAAGTCAATTGTGTGCGTGCCGCTGCCTTGGGTAATTAGTAAAGCAAAAAAAAAGTCATGCTTATGGGGCATTAAAATCTGGCGGTTGCTTTTTAATTGCTCTTTAAGCGTGTTGGCGTAAAAATCGGTTTCCTTGCCCAGATAATTAAAATTTTCAATACTATATATGGGTAATACTTTTTTTGGCATAACTAAATTTATAAAAAATGTCTGATTTGTGCTATAACATGCGTTTTTACTTATTCGGTTTGCAAAACATACTAAGCAACTTTGCAAACAAATATACTCGTTTAGTTAAAGGCTTATACCGAGTATGTGTGTAGATGAATTTCTACACCCTACTGCCTTTCTGCCTGAGTCCGTTAAATTATTTAGCAGCATTAATAGATGTTGCAATCACAGAAATCATACACAACACATGGCCTCAAAAAAAACAACTAAACAACTTTATTCGGCTAAAACATGCCGAGGCATTCAGGACTTAATGGAAATTATTAGCGGTAAATGGAAATTGCTTATTTTAATCACCCTGATAGAAAAACCCTATAAGTTTAAAGAGCTGTGTCGTAAACTACATATCAGCCCGCGTATGCTAACACGCGAGCTACAGGATATGGAAATGAATAAACTTATTACCCGTACCGTTTGCAACACCAAACCCATTACTGTTGAGTATGCTATAACTCCAATTGGTTTAACCCTAAAAAAAGTAATCGATCCAATGGGCGTGTGGGGTATTTGGTACCGTAAAAAAATGTCGGCACGCAATGGTAAAGATGCTAACCCTAAGTAAGTGGTTGCCATTCAACATTCAAAACTCAATATTCAATATTTTAGTAAGGTTTAGGTGTACTATTGCCACCATCAAAAACAAATTTCCAGCTGCCGTCTTTTTGTTTTTTCCACACCGTGCAATAATTTCCGTAAAGGGTGGTATCCTTCATTACAAAAGTCCAGTAACCAAAACTGTAGCCAAAATCTCCTTGTTTTGATGCTTCAACCCGTATGGGTTTCCAGCTAATTTGTTTTGTGTCGGGTTTATTGGCCCATTTGGCTTCAATTGCTTTTTTACCAATAACAGGCAAGTCGCCTTCGTTGGGTTTAATTACACTATCATCGGCAAACTCCAGCAACGCTGCATGAAAACCTTTTTGGCCTGCTAAAGCATTCATAGCCACATCAGCATTCATAATTTCATCGCAGGCTTGTTTGCTATTATCTTTTTCTGTGCAACTAAATGCCAGTAGTAATAGGATAGAAACAATACTTTTTTTCATAAGGTAAATCTACAAAACATTGCCCGCTTTCGCTTGGTATATATAACAAAAAAAGAGCCCACATAGTGGGCTCCTTTCTTAAACTCATTAAAGTTTGTATTTTTTTAATTACTGAATAATCAGTTTTTCAATATGTTTACTTGCTCCGTTAGTTATAGTAATCATATAAATACCTTTTTCTAATCCAGAGAAATCAAAGTTTGTAGTTAAATCTTTAATAACTGTTTTAGAAACCTGTTGGCCAATTACGTTAGTAACATACATTACAGTACCTGCATCAACGCTCGATAAGCTAAGTGTTACTAAACCAGTGCTTGGGTTAGGATATACTGATATGTTGTTTGAGCTGCTGTAGTTATCAATACCTGCACAAGTGCTAACAGTTACAGTAATAGTTCCTTTAGTAACACATGTATTAGTTGCCGGAGTTGTTACACTTACTGTGTAAGTTGATGTAACACTTGGTGTAACACTAACACTTACAGTTGTAGCGCTTGTATTCCAGGTATAATTAGTACCGTTAGTGTTTGCGGTTAAAACAACTACCGAATTAGGGCAAACAGTACCTGTTGGAGATGCCGTAACTGTTAAAGTTGGAGCCGGTTTCATAATCATAGCAATAGTATCAGGGCTTAACGGACAGTTGTTTTTAGTACCTGTAATAGTGTAAGTAACGTTAACTGTAGTAGTACTGGTTGAAGCTGTTCCTGTTGTAACGCTTAAGCCTGTTGATGGCATCCAGCTATAAGTAGTAGCACCTGATACGTGTAAAGGTGTGCTGGTACCGGGGCATACAGTATGAGATGCAACAGTTGAAGTAACTGTACCGCTTATTACAGTAACGTTAATCATATCGTAGTTTGTGCAACCACCCGGTGCAGTACCTGCTACACTGTAAGTTGTATTAACGGTTGGAGATACAGAAACACTTGCAGTCATAGCAGCTGTGCTCCAGGTATAAGTAGTTAAACCGCTTGCAGTTAAAGTAATTGAACTGCCTTGGCAAACATTAAATGGTACGCTTGCAGTTGTTGTAGATTGAAGACCAATAGGGCAACCGGGTTTGTGGCCTAAATGAAATCTGTTGATACCACCCTTACCGCGTGGGTATAAATAAGATGTGTCTGAAAAATTACCTGCCCAACCGTTTAATGAGTCAATCATTTGTACGCTTAGCATTCTTTTTGAGTTGTCTGACAATACAGTAGTTGTTTCTAAAACAGTCCAGGTTGCACCATCATCATAAGTTACTGATGTTACAAAATCATTAGCGCCTGTGCTATCAATACCAACCGACATAAAGCCTTTTGTTTTTGGTATGTTGCAAATTGCATTAACACCAACCGAAGTACCCATAAATACAGGCGTCCAGGTTACACCACCGTCAGCAGTAGCAACAGTAACATTATTTCCTCCGGCGTCAGCACCCCAAGCCATACCATGGATAGAGTCACGGAAAGCAACACCAGTACAACCACCATCTAAACCAATTGAGTTAGATGTAGGATAATGCCATGTTTTTCCGCTATCAGCCGATGCGTATACAAAACCATTAAATGTACCGGCCCATAAAAAATGCTTATAAACTGCAAAGCTGCTTGTAAAACCGGCATCACCGCTAAGTGGTACATCCATGCTGGCGCTGTCTACTTGTGTCCATGTAGTACCACCATCATGTGTACGGTAAATTTCAAACATATCTACAGCACCTGTAGCTGTGTTTCCATCTGGGTCACCAAATACTATACCGTTGTTAGCATCCCAAAAATGAATCCAGTCAGGGAAAGCTAATGAACCGCTGTACATACCGGCAGTTATAACGCTGTTCCATGTAGCACCACCGTCAGTTGTTTTTACTATTTGTCCTTGTCCGCCTGCTTTAGCAAACGAAGTAATATAAGCAGTATTAGCATTTACAGCCGAAATACCTGCTGCCTGATATGTGTTTGTATCAGGGTTAAATTTACCACTATGAAAGTTTGATCCGTCAATTGTTCTGGTAAACATGTTATATAGGTTACCATCTAAGCCCCAAACCACATCAGTATCAACAACACTTAAGTGCTGGATATAAGTATTTGGAGCGACATTTGAATTATAAGATTGCCAAACCGTTGATTGGCTAAATGCACTTAGTCCAATAGCACCAAGCGCAAGTGTAAATAATTGTTTTTTCATCATTTATTTTTTAAAAAATTTGCGCTAAGATATTATATAATAAATAACCGCAATGCATATTTTTTTAAAAATTGTTTTTTA
>DATFTU010000023.1:0-3752 GCA_035261565.1 Bacteroidia bacterium | reverse complement strand
CGGTAACTTTTATTTTGTGCTGAAAAATTTCGTTTTGGTATTCCGCATCGGCTATTTTTAGCATAGCTTCCTTCTCTTTAATGTTTGCGTTTATTTTACCGAACGCAAATATGGGGCCGGTTAAAACAACCGTAGTATATTGAGAGGATATAGCATTCCAGTTTTGTGTGGGGTTTATACCGCCAGCAACAGATATGGCAGCCCCTTCGTTCGAATAATATTGCCCTGCTAAACTATTAACTGTTCCATAGGTTAATTGTTCTTGTAATTGCAGCGCAGGTATATAGGCTGTGCGGCTTGATTTTACCTGCTCATTGGCACTTTTTTTACTGGCTAATGCAGCTTTAATATGGGGATATCTTGCAATGGCTGTATCAAGCGCGGTTTGTAAATTTATTATAACAGTATCTTCGGTGGTAGGTTTATTTTTTGCTTGGGCAAAAGTATTGTTTGCAGTAGCAATTAATAATAATAGTAATCTAATAATATATCTTGTGTACATGAGCCTCTCATCAAATAAATTGATATTTGATTTTGCTGTAAAGAAATACAGCACACATTAAAACGAGATTAAAACGGGATTAGAAAAGAGTTACATTTTACGTGTAACACAGTATCTATAAAGGATTTTGAGTGCGTAAAAATATACTTACCTCGGTACCATGTTGTGGTTTCGATTTTATTTCTATCCTTCCCTTATGGATATCAATGATTTTTTTGGCCAGTGTTAAACCTAAGCCGTAGCCTTCTTTAGCTCCTGTATTTGCTCCACGGGTCATTGGGTTATAAATAGTATTTATATCGGTAATTTCTATGCCAATGCCTTTATCTATTATGCTCATCTTTATTTCTTCAGCCGTATTCATTTCCATTCGCAGAAATATTTTTTTCCCGTCAGAGTATTTAATCGCATTATCTATAATATTTCCTATGGCTGTTTTTAGCAAGTCTTCATTTCCTAAAACAATAATGTTATTGCTTTCAAGAGCATATCCGTCAGATATAAAAAGGTCAAACTCCTGATTGCTGTTTCTATGTTTGTAATTATCAATGATATCTATTAGTAATTCAAGCAAATTAACAGGTACAAATTTTATTTGTGAGTCAATACTTTCAATTTTTGATAGTTGCAGCAATTCATTAGTTAGTATGATTACTTTACTTAATTCTTTATATGCCTGTTCCGAGCTATTTTTAATATTCTCCGCATCTTTATCATATTTTACTGATGTTTCAAGTATACCTGAGATAGCAGCTAATGGGGTGCGTAATTCGTGTGAGGCATAAGATATAAACGAACGCTGGTTTTCTACTAACGCTTTAATTTTTGAAAGCAAATCATTAAACGAATTAGCAACAATAGCAACTTCATCGTTGTTTTTTCTTTCTATAAGTTCTACATTTAAATTATTTGGATTGATTGCCTCAATTTCATGTACTAATTTATTTAACGGCCTTAATGCTATGTATGAAAGTAAATAACCCGCAATACCAATTAAAAAAATTAAAATAACATTCCCGTATACCAGTATTGATTTTAAACTGGATAGCATTTCATATCCATTTTGATTGTAAGCTGTAATAACCGCATATTTTTTTACTCCGTCATTTAAAAAAGTAATGGCTAAACCGTCTTTTTCATGCCCATCACCTGATACGTAATGAAAACGGTACTCATCCTTTGTGTCAAGGTTTTTAAAAAAAGAATCATCAAAATTGTAATCGTTAGTTGGGTTTATAAAAAAAATCTTCTCTTTATTCGGGTTAAAAACATATTCCGATTGTTCGGGTATTGATGTAATCACTTTTTCAGATAAAGTATCATGTTTATCGTAAATTTCTATGGTTGATTGAATTTTGTGCTGTAACCTGTCATAAAAAGTTTTTTCCCTATTATTTTCATAAATAATATAGATATAGACGGAGAATAAAATCATTAATACTCCTGATAAAAGGACAAATCCCAGTATGATTTTATTTTTTATCAGCATATTACTCTCTTAAAACATAACCCATTCCAACCACGGTGTGTAATAGTTTTGGTGAAAAATCTTTATCAATCTTTTTTCGGAGGTAGTTTACATACACATCAATAACGTTTGTGTTTGTATCAAAATTTAAATCCCAAACTTTTTCGGCAATATCAACCCGGCTTATAATCTTTCCTTTATTCAACATTAAATATTCAAGCAGAGTATATTCCCGTGCCGTTAAATCAATTCGCTTGCCGGCTCTAAATACATTTTTTGCAGAAATGTCTAATTCTAAATCTGCTAATGCCAGTACTCGTTTATCTTCGGTTAAATTTCGGCGTGTTAACGCTTTTATCCTAAGTAGTAATTCTTTAAACTCAAATGGTTTTACTAAATAATCATCAGCACCTGATTCAAAACCGGTTGTCTTATCATCTATGCTATCAAACGCTGTTAACATAATAATAGGTATTTGATTATTTTGCTGCTTAAATATTTTGCAAAGCTCAAAACCATTTACAACAGGTAGATTTACATCTAAAATAACAACCTCATAACTATTTTTTGCAAAAAATAGTTGGCCCATTTGCCCATCATAGGCAATATCTAAAACAAAGCCTTCGCTCTCAAAACCTTTTCTAATAAAACCCGCAACGGCCTGTTCATCTTCAATAAGCAGTATTTTCATTTTTATATTTGGCCTAATATCAGATTTTGAAAGTAATTAATTGGAGATATATCTTAGATGTTTTATATTAATTTAACACGTTAATATTTTTTTGCCATTTGAATAGCAACTTATTGATTTTAATTTTTAGAAAATTGTAAATTTGCAAGTAATGCCATCTCGTAACATATTTATATCTTCTTTATTATCCATAACTTTATTGTTTAGGATATGTTTTTTGAGCTTGAGCTTTATCGGCTCATCTAATATCTTATCTTCACATGCTATTGGCTTTCATAAAATTGAAAATGTTGAGCAAGTTACAAAAGCAAGTGCTAAAGAATTGGTAAATAACATTAATTCCGTAGTACATTTTTTTAAAAACAGAATCATAGAAAATAAGAAAATAGCTTTATCCTTTCTTTTCTTCTTACTTAGCATAATACATTATGGTATATTTATACCGTACACTAGGATTGACCACCCTTATAGTTTAATACTTGATTATAATACAAGGAAATATATTTCCTTTTCTGTTTTAAGAATTTGATTTATATAGGGTAATACCTTTTAAGCTACCAAAGTCCCCAATTTATTAATTGTCTTATTGCCTATCTGTTTCAAGATAGGAATTTGACTTAAAATTTTAATCATGAAGCTTTATTATTATCAGGCAGAAATAAGAATTAATACAACTGCATTAATAGAATTATTCAAAAAAGAAATTCAAAGAATGGAAAACGAAGTTATAAAAGCATTTGAAATATATGGCACAATTTACATTGCTCTCTCCAAGAATGACATAATGAAAGAAATAGAAAGCCTTTATCCTAATGTATTTAAAAAATGTGAACCACCAACATTTAAAGGAAAAGTAGTTTTTAGTAATACATCATTAGATGGCGAGACATAGATTGATTGAAAAATATGAAACTCTAATTAACTTATTTCTCCTTGTAATTATCGTGGTACTACTTATTGCTTTATACAAGATGAGACTTTAATTGTAGGTAACAAAAACTAAAATATGAATATCAAAAAGTTAAACATAGTTCAAACCATTGTATATAAAATACATTCTAAACTTAGTGAAAAACAGTTTTTGATTTTCG
>DATFTU010000022.1:0-13217 GCA_035261565.1 Bacteroidia bacterium | reverse complement strand
CCACCACTTTGGTTCCATGTTGTTTGGCACATTTGCGCTATATTTATATTCATGGTTGAGTTTGCACTAGTAGCCAACTTAGCTGTGCTGTTAACAGAAAAATTACCCGACCATTCTTTTTTAATCAGTTCATCCGCAACTAAATTATTAGCACGAATACTTTCAACTTCTTTTTTGCGGTTTTTAAGCCAACTTGCTATTGTTGTATTAGCATCAGGCACCACAAACTGATTTTTAGTAGAGTAACCTATAATTGGGTGTGCGGCATCATCGGCTGTTATAATTACAAAGCCATCGTTTGTGTTTACGTTAAATGCATAATATACGGGCAGCCCGTTGGCAGATTTTTCGGTATACGCAAGGTTAAGCTCAATGCTTTGCAAGGAAGTATTTTTTTTGTAAAAAGTTTCTGCTACTGCCTGGGCAGTAACCGGTGTAACAGGTTTTGCCGAAAGCGTGTGTAAACCAATTAAACTTGTAACAACTGCGGATATTATTTTTTTCATTTGTACCTTACTTATTAAGTTGTGTAGTTAAACTTGCAGCTAATCTTTAAAAAAGAATAAAAGCAATTTTTGCAATTATAGATGGAAAATAATTAATAACAAAGGCAAATGAGGTAAAGCAACTGTAAATAGAGAAAATAACACAACTTAAAGATATTTATTTACATATAATTCAGAATTGCTTTAGAATTTGAAAAGACTTTTAAAATCGATTTTATTTGTTTTTAATAGTTAAACTGTATTTTTAGTCCATTAAACAACAAATGAAATTTTATAAACCGCTTTTATTTTATTTTGCCTTTACATTCCCCCTGTTTTGTTGTGCAATTAATTTAAGCAGAGCTGATTCGCTTAAACAACAATTAGTACAGGCTAAAGATGAAGATAAGCCGGCCATTTATAATAAGTTGGGTAGTATATTTGTTTTTAATCAGCCCGATTCGGGGATTTATTATGCCCGGCTTGCCTTACCGCTTTGCGATAAATTCAACAATAAAAAACAAAAAATAATTACCCTGATTATATTGGGGGATGGATTTCAATACAAATCTGTTTACGACAAATCTACCGAGTTTTATTTACAGGCCCTTGCGCTTTCGTTAGAAGAAAAAACACTCACAAAAACGGCAACCATTTATAATGCCATAGGCATTAATTATTATTATTTTGCCGATTACGCTCGCGCTAAGGATTATATATTAATGGGCGGAGCCATACAAAAACAATTAGGCAGAAATAGAGAATATGCCATGAGCCTGGCCAACTGTATTGGCATGTATCAACTTTTAAAACAATACGATAGTGCTTTTTATTATGGCAGAATAGCCGAAACAACTTTATTGAAAGAGAAAGATTTTGCTACACTTGGTAACCTGTATAATTCAATAGGTTCTATTCATCAAACGGGTACAAAAAATTTAGATTCGGCAGAGCATTATTATAAAAAAGCAGTTAGTATTTTAAAAGGACCCGAATTAGAGCAGTATGCTGTTGGTGTATTAAATAATTTGGGGCAAATAGAAACAGCGCGAAATAAAACAACTATAGCAAAATTGTATTTAGATAGTGCTTTGGCTTTGGCTGTAAAATATAAACGCCCAACATTTGAAATGGTGGTATATAATTCGTTAAGCGAGATGTGTAGAACAAAAGGGGATTATAAAAACGCATACGAGTATTATGTAAAAGCATCGGCACTAAAAGACTCAACCATAGCGAAAGAAAAAGAAGAAACGATTGCCGCGCTTGAAGCAAAATTTAAAAGCTCACTAAAAGATAAAAAAATAAAAGAGCAAGAGCTTGAATTAATTGCCAGCGATTTGCAGATTGAAAAAGAGAAAACCAAATCGTATTTAATTATTGTAATATCCATTATCATCATTCTTCTTTCAATAGGTGTTGCGTATGTTTTTTGGCTAAGAAAAAGAACCAAAGAAATTATTGAGCAAGAAAAATCACGGTTTTTTTCTAATGTGGTGCATGAGTTTAGAACACCGCTTACTCTAATAAAAGGCCCGCTTGAAGAATTGAAAACAGGCCCGGTAAACGAAGATCAAAAAAACAACTTACTGTTTATTGAAAGAAACTCTAACCGGCTGCTTGCTTTAGTAAATCAGTTATTGGATGTATCGAAGGTGGAGGCAGGTAAATTTATTTTAAATAAAAATTACGGAAATGTTTTTTTGTTTATTGAGCAATTAACAACTGTATTTAAAAAACCGGCACAAGAGGCAGGCATTAATTTTAGTGTTGATATAAGCAATACAACTACAAACTATTTATTCTCTCCCGATGCTATTGAAAAAATTATTACTAATCTTTTTTCTAACGCGTTAAAATATACCAATGTAGGAGGAACCATTGTTATAAAAGTGCAAACAGATAACAACCATAATTTGCTGCTTGAAGTAAATGATACCGGTTGTGGTATACCTGCAAAAGATATACCCCATATTTTTACCCGTTTTTACCAGGCAGGTAACGCCAAGCAAACCGGCGGAACAGGTTTAGGCTTATCACTTACCAAAGAGTTGGTTGATTTAATGCAAGGCACTATTACCATAAATAGCCAGCTTGGTAAAGGCACATCTTTATTTGTAAAAATTCCGCTTGAACAAGAAGTTACCATAGCAACATTGGCAGAAACAAACGAAGAGGAAGAAAACACCGTAGTTGTTTTAGTGGAAGATGATAGAGATGTGTTGAATTTTATTACATCGGTACTACAAAAAGAAAAAATTACGGTTTATAGTGCCGCTAACGGCGAGGAAGGATTAAAGCTAATAGACCAGTTTATACCCGATGTAGTAATTACCGATGTAATGATGCCGGTTATGGATGGGCTGGTGTTTACACAAAAAATAAAATTGAATGAAATTACATCGCATATACCTGTAATTGGCTTGTCGGCAAAACTGGCGCAGGAAAGTAAAATGCAAGGGCTACAAGCAGGCATGGATGCTTATTTAGGAAAACCATTTCATCCTAACGAATTGATTTTGTTGGTTACTAACTTGGTGCAAACCATAAAAAATAACCAGCGCATTTATAAAGAGCAGTTACAGCAAGAAGAAAAACCATATAAAGAACGTGTAAAAGGAAACGACGAATATATTGGTAAAGCCATTGAGATGATAGATAAGAATATAGATAATTCAGAATTTTCGGTAAACGAGTTGGCCGATGCTCTTTTTATTAGCCGGAGCCAGCTACATAGAAAAATAAAAACGCTTACCGGCTTATCAACCACCCATTTTATAAGAATGGTTAGGCTTGAAAAAGCCAAAGATTTACTAAAAACAAACAGTGGCAATGTAACCGAGGTTGCATATATGTGTGGTTTTTCGAGCCAGTCGTATTTTACCAAAAACTTTACCGATTATTTTGGGTACCCACCAAGCGATTTGATGAAAAAATAATTCCCCCCTCATCTTTTTAATTTCCTTTTTTGTTTTAATGTTGTTGATTTTCAGTTAGTTGCAATTGTTGCAACAATACTACACGTAATTGCAACCATAGTTAACGAGTTTTTTTTGCTTCGGCCGGAGATTTGTAAAAAAATAAACAACCTAAAAGGAGTATGCCGAAAAGCCTGAAAGTGAGTAAGCAAATTAAACAAAACCACATATGAAAAAAATCTATTTATTAGCAAGTTTAGCATTTACGCTAAATGCTTTTGCGCAGGATGCCAATGTTGCCTTATCCAACCTTAATAGTAACAATGGGTATTCGGGTTACGACAATAGCACAAAAATGGTTTCGGGGCTGTTTTTTGAAGTGTTATCGGATGGTAACAACTCTAACAACATCATATCTGATTTTCAGGTAAGCATATATTTACTGGCTTGCGATAATAGTGGGAACCCAACCAGCAGTACTCCTATTATTGCCAAAATATATCCTGTTACAGGTATGCAACAAATGCATGCGCTTAATTATTCGAATGAGAGTGTAGATTTAAGTCAGGTTTCGGGTTTGGCAGATGGAACATATAGATTGGGAGTGTGGGTTAATTCAGACAACGGAGTTCCAAACCCTCCGGATGACCCAAGTGATAATGCAGGCTTATTACAAAGTAATACAGGAACTGATGCGGGAAGTGTAATTAATTTTTCTTCGGCAGCGGGTATAAAACAAGTTTCTATAAACAACCAGGTGGTTGCTTATCCCAACCCAGCTAATACTAATGTAAGCGTAGCGTTAACCGGTGATACCAAAAAAGTAACTGTTTTTATGTATGATATAACCGGTAAAATGGTGTTGAGCCAAACCGTAACCGGTTTAACTATTATAGATGTAAGTAACTTAAGCGAAGGTGTTTATAATATGAATGTTGTTAGCAGCACAGGGATGGCAAACAAAAGGATTGTTATTGTAAGGTAATTTAAGAATTGATAGATGAACGAAAGCCCTTATAATTTATTTATAAGGGCTTTTTGTTTTAGGCCTATATTATAAAGCCTTTAAAATTGATTTCCACTCACGTAATTTTTCGGTGTAGGTTTTTGATGCGTTAGCTCCGCTGGGCGAAGGAAGGACATAATATATGTATTGAGGAGATTTTCCGACAAATTTGTTATATAGCTTTTCGGCATGCTTGCTGGCAAAAAATATGTGTTTAATGTTTGGATATTTTTTATAAAATAATTTAAAGTCGTTAGTAATTTCATTTTTAATGGCCGAATCGGCACTGCCTTCTCTTTCGCAATGGCTTAAAACATCCCATAGGGCAATTTTGTTTTTTGTAAGCAGGGCAACCCTGTCCTCATACTTATCGGTAAAAGGTTTATTAAAAACATCAAACATCAATCTCCAAAACTGATTGCCTTTGTGCCCGTAATATTGGTTAATTTCTATAGAGCGTTCTCCGGGCATGGTGCCTAAAATCAGCACTTTACTGTCTTTATTTACTATGGGGGCAAAAGCTGTATGAACTTTTGGGTGCATTGCAAACGTTGTTTAGTTAGCGGGTAAAGGTTTCTTTACACCTTTCGGATGTAATAAAATAAGGAATCCATACTGCGGCGGCAATAACCAACTTAACTAAAGCTGAAGAAGTATCTTCTATTGTTTTTTCATCAACGGCCGGTATGGCAAGTAAAAATAAAAGGCTTACAAGTTCAACTACAACTTTTAAAATTAAAAATGCAATCATAAATTTAGGTGTACGTTTATCGTAAGTAAAAAACATAACACAAAGCATAATAGAAAACACTAACACTAATGTAGTAAGCAGTAATTCTAAAACTAAACCCGGAGCCCACAAAGGGTTATATGCCGAACTGCCTGAAACGGTTAAAATATTCCAGGTGTTTAGGTTAAAATAGTTGTTATTAAAAATAGTTGCCGCGCAAAGAAAAGGAGTAAGAATTAAGCCAATTAACGGAAGAATTAACCAGCCGCCAAGTGTTTCGTGTTTTATTTCTATGCCATTTTCATCTAAGGGAAGTGTTTTTGGTTTTTTTCTATAAATATAAAACGCCAAAAAAACGTACACAGCTAAAAACAGTATAAAAATAATAAGCAGTAACCAGTTGATAGAATAATTACTTGATTTTTCGGCAACATCTTTGTTATAGGTTACCATAATGCCACTGTTGTTTTCCAATAAGTTATCTAACAAATTAATAAACCCTTTAGCCTGTTTAGCCGGTATTTGATTGGTAAGACTTTTGTAACTTGTTTGTATTTCAACAATATTTTTTTCATTTTTTAAGTTGTACGAAAAATCAATAAACTCATTATGTACCGAGTGTTCATCTGCTTTTATAGTCCAATCTTCGGGTAAAATAACTTTGGTGCTTTGTTTTATATCTACGGGGTAATCTAAATAAATGGGCATTTCACGCTGTGCATCTGCGGTTGTATAGGCAAGTAATTTTTCGCGAATCATGTATTCATAAATGTTTGCCGCAAGTTTTTTTCGATTAGTAGAATCAGGGTATGTCCAAAAGTCATTAATTAAATACTCCTCGTGTAATACCAGCTTATCATTTATTTCGTCGTCTTCTTTTACAGGAAGGCTTTTTTGTGTAATTTCTTTAAAATACGTTTTGTAATAATTAAGCAGGTTCTCGTTCATGCTTTTAATGCTGGTGTTAGCGTAATTATTACGTAGCACATCAGCGTCGGCACCTAAATAAGTGGTGTTTATTTTTAAGGTGGCTTTTCCTGAAAAATCATCCACCCGATAAGTTTCTTCTGTAATTATTTGAGAAAAGGTGTTTACGGGCATTTCTTCTAACTCATTTTTATCAGCCCCAATAACATAGGCTAAATCGTAATTGGGTGTGTAGTAAGAATTAATATCGCCCCGCTGATAAGATACGGTTGGGTCGAACCAATGAAATTGCCCATCAAGTTCGGTTTTTACTATACAATGATTAAAAAGCAGTGGAGATACCAAATAGTTTTTTATGCCGGCTCTTTCGGCAGTGCTTACAAGTGCGGGCCAGGCTTTTATACCTAACTCTTCAAGCATTTTGCATAATAAAAACGACTTATCTTTACAATCTCCGTAACGTTGCCCGATAACTTTGTTAGGGTCGGCGGGTTTATGGGAGTTTACCCCCATTTCAAAACCCATATATCTTATTTGGTCTTGAACAAAACGTACAGCAAGAATGAGCTGTTTACTTTTTTCGGAAGTTGTATTTTTAATTTCCTCTATCTTTTCTTCAAGTACTTTGCTGTTTGTGGTTTTTACAGAAAACAGGTTTTTTGCCCATTCGCCCACCTCTTGCCATGATTGGTATTCGCTTAACTCAATAGATGGATAAGGGTTAAATGAGTGAGGTAATTTGCTGTCGAGTTTAACGCCTTTAATGTGCTTAGCATGGTAAATAATTTCTTCTTGCCCGTTTTCGATTTTTCGTTGCGCTTTTATATTTGAGTTAAAAACCTTCTCTTGTATGTTGCGGTTTGTTGGTTTAAGCACACGAAAATTGACATTTAAAAATTCATAATTTTCGTAGAAATAAAAATTGTAATAAAACTTTCCTTCAAAAATGGGATTAGAGCCAATAACCGAATATTCATACTCAACAATATCCTCTGGTCTTATATCATCTAATACTATTAGGGCAGAAATACTCTCGTCGTAAACATGTTCTTCCAACCCGGTTTCGCGCTGTATTTCTTTTATTTTTACTTTATGTGTTTTATCAATACACTTGTTGCCCCGGTAAACTTTTACGCTGTGCACAATTAATTTTTGGTATGAGGGGTCATAATTAAAATTTAACTCAGAAGAATTTTGCACCCCCGCCTCTGAAATAATTCGGTATGCTTTATGATAATAAAAATGTTTTTTCTCAATATTTACCTGTACATCAGATAACATATAATAATAACCATCTGCCACCTCGGATACCGGAATGGATTCAGCAAGAACTAAAGGTTCGGGTTTAATCCATTTAGCAGGCTCGGCTATTGAAACGGCTGCTTTTAAGCAAGAAACATATAATACAACTAAAAATAAAAAAAAGATTTTTTTGCGCATAAAACCGGTTAACTGATTAAGCTGTTTTTTCAACTACAACGGCGGTGCCATATGCCAGTACTTCGGTAAGGCCGCTCATAACCTCATTGGCATCGTAACGCATATTAATGATGGCATTGCAACCCATTTCCTGCCCGTGCTTTATCATTAATTGCAAGGCTTCTTCGCGTGTTTTTTCGCATAAGTCGGTATAAATAGCACTTTTGCCGCCAAAAATAGTCATAAAACTGCCCGCAAGGTTGCCCACCACACTTCTTGAACGAACGGTAATGCCGCGTACTAAACCTAATTGTTTTGTAATTTTGTATCCTTCTAACGAAGTGCTGGTGGTAATTAAAATGGCTTCTCTCATTATGTATTTGTTTTTAATAAAGGTATAATTATTTTGGCATCTTAAAACAGCATAAAACTTTTTTTGTTGAATTATATAAAAACCGGAAAATGACAGCAAGACAATTTGTAATAAAACACATATATCCGTTACTGCAAAAGTATTTGAAAACAGAGGCACGAAGCGTTGTACTAAGTAATAGTAAAAATGTGCAACCAATTAATTTGTTTTATACATTAAAGGCAACATCGATTAAGGGTGAGGAAATAAATTTTGAACGCTTTAAAAACAAAAAAGTGCTGTTGGTAAATACGGCCTCTGATTGCGGTTTTACACCACAGTTTAAGGGCTTGCAAAAACTGCACGAACAATATGGGCAACATTTGGTTATATTAGGCTTTCCGGCCAACGATTTTAGCAAACAGGAGAAAGGTGCCGATGCTGAGATTGCTACATTTTGTGAAGCTAATTATGGAGTTACATTTACCATGATGAAAAAAAGCGTAGTGCTAAAAAACAATAAGCAAAACCAAGTGTTTAATTGGCTTACCAACTCAAACCAAAATGGATGGAATAACCAGGCCCCTGTTTGGAATTTTAGTAAGTATTTGGTTAACGAACAGGGCGTATTAACACATTACTTTGGCCCGGCTGTAAACCCAACAGATGAAGAAATTATAAAAGCGATTAAAGTGTAATTAGAAATTAATTGGGGTTCATCCTTGCAAAAGCATTTTTTAAATCATCAGGGCCAGCTTTAACCATGTTTTCACTAAAGCCAAAGGTTAATTCGGTTTTGCCTTGTTTTAATTGCTCAAATATAGACACAATAAAATCGCTAACGGGCGGCGCATGGTCGTGCAAACCCTTACCACCAAGGTCGGTATTAAGTGCGGGTGGAATTATTTCAACAACTTCAATATTTTTTTCTTTTAATAAATGACGTAATGAAAGTGTGAATGAATGGAAGAATGCTTTTGTTGCTGAGTAAACAGGTGTTTTGGTTAACGGCACAAACGATAAGCCCGAAGTTACATTAACAACCGTGGTTAACGATTTTAAATTAATGAACAACGATGTTAAATGCAGGGGGGCTTCTATGTTGGTGTTTATCTCCTCTTTGGCACGGGTAAAAAAATCTTTGTCGCTAATGTTCATCCATTGCTGTATGCCCGCATTATTTACCAAAACATTTAAATCGCTATGGTTTTCGGCAATCCATTTATACAGTTCTTCTCTATCGGCGGCAAGGGTTAAGTCGCAAACCTTTGTAATTACCGATGGATGCTTGTCGGTTATTTGCTTTAATACATCTGCACGCCGGCTACAAATTAGTACGGTATTGTTTTCTTGTAAAAAACGTTCGGTAAGCCCTAAGCCAATGCCTGTTGCACCGCCTGTAATTAAAATTTTGTTTCCTGATAATTTCATATGATTATTTGGTTTTTATGGGAAAATATTAATACTGATAAATGTAATTTAAAATTAACCTGATATATGGCTTCAATATTAAGTTTTTTTTAAATCCTTTGGTTCTTAGTTTTTGTTAATTGCAATTTTCTACATTTGATAAAAAACCTCATGTTTTTTAAGTACAGCTTTAAACATAAAATGGATAACGATTTGCTGCGTGTTACTTACACCGGTACAATTTACAGGAAAGAGATGGAGGAGATTATGGATAAGGTGTACAAACTTATACGTGAGCATGATGCAAAAAGAGTTTTAATTGATGCTTTAGATAGTGATGTAAAACTGGAACTTTTTGAATCGTTAGCGTTTGCAAAAGAGTACCCACCCGAATTTAAGCAGGCTAAAACGGCTGTGGTTGAAAAGCAGGAAAAAAGAGAACAATACAGAGTGCATGAAACCTTTGCCGACAACCGCTCGTTTAACATGAAATTTTTTAATGATATTGCCGAAGCTGAAAAATGGCTTGGCATTTAATTTAACCCCTATGAAAAGAATTACTGTTTTTTGCGGATCGAGCTCGGGAACTGAAAAAGTATTTGAAGAACAGGCTTATTTATTAGGTAAAACCATTGCCCAACAAGGTAAAGAGTTAATATATGGTGGCGCAAAAATTGGGCTTATGGGGCAAATAGCCAATGGTGCTTTACAAAATAATGGTAAAGTAATTGGAGTGTTGCCCATTTTTTTACAAGAAAAAGAAGTGGCGCACGAAACCTTAACCGAGCTTATTTTGGTTAACAACATGCACGAACGAAAATTAAAAATGTATGAGTTGTGCGATGGCATAATTGCCCTGCCTGGCGGCTTTGGTACCATGGAAGAGTTATTTGAAATGCTTACCTGGAGCCAGCTTGGCTTGCATACCAAGCCCATTGGGCTTTTAAATACCGGCGGGTTTTATACCGAATTTATCTTGCTGATAGAAAAAATGCTAACGAAAGGGTTTATACATTCATCGCACAAAAAAATGCTTTTAATAAGCGGTAATATTGATGAGTTGCTTATTAATATGCAAAATTACCATGCACCGCATACCAATATGCACATAGCCAAAGAGAATGTTTAAAAGTTGCCTTTACACCTCGTTATTATAATAAAAACTAAGTGCCCCCGATGGGCATTTTTTTATTTGTTCTACAATTCGTTCGGTGCTTGCACCTTCTGGTTTAACCCAGGGTTTTTCAATAGGGTTAAAAACGGTATTTAAACCTGCGGCCCCTTTCCAGCAAATAGTTGAGTGTATGCAGGTTGTCGGTTTCCATACAATGGTAATTTCTCCGTTGGTATATTTTTTAGTAATGTCTTTCATACCGCAAAGGTTGTTATATTTATTTGGTTTGATAAGGTTTTGTGTATGGGGCATTTATCGGCAATGGCCATAAGGCGCTCTTTTTGTTCGGCATCTAAATTTCCGGTAAAACTTATTTTACGAATAATGGCCGATGTATTTTTTTCTTCATCCCTTTCAAATTCAACATTTACTTCAACCGTATCTAAAGCCCAATTTTTTCTATCGGCATACATGCGTAAGGTTATTGATGTGCATGAGGCTAATGAAGCTGCCAGCAATTCGTTGGGAGAAAACCCAAGGCCTTTACCGCCATTAGCAATTGCCTCATCTGATATTAGTTTGTTGTTTCCGGCAACAATTTCGGTTTTGTAATGCTCTTTACTTATTACCGCGTTAACTTTTGCCATTTTATTTTTATAGATGTATATAAAAGTAAACTAAAAACTTGTTTGCAAGCGCACCCTTATTTTAGTTTTAGAGTTAAATTTTTATGTTTTTTTATGTTTTGCGCGACTTTTTTACCTTTTTAGGCAATTTTTGCCCTAAAACTCCGAATAGTTGCCTAAAAAGTTTCTTAATTAAAAAAAACAGTTAAATTTGCAGCCCGATTGTCCGATGGTGTAACTGGCAACACGACTGATTTTGGTTCAGTAGAGTCCAGGTTCGAGCCCTGGTCGGACAACAACAAAAAAGCAGAAACCCTTGTATATCAAATGATTACAAGGGTTTGTTTTTTATGCCGTAGTAATAAACGTAGTAATTTGAAGTATGAGTATAAAAAAAGGAAGCTATTAACTTCCTTTCTTAATTTTCATCTACTAAACCTTCTCAGTAATTTCTCTTTATAATATCTTTTACGGTTGCCTAAACGAAAATCAACCGTTATAGCACCATCTCGCTCAAGCCTCAGTAGAGTATTCTCGCATATATTTAAAAGTTCCATTACTTGTTTAGCGGTTAGAATTTCACCGTTACCCATTTAACACAAAGTTTTACCAATCCTCAACAAATTGATAGTGTGAGGTTATCCCCCTGGTAATAAATCATTGTGCTATCACACTTAACTAATCTAATTTACTATTTATCCAAGTTCTATATACAATAATACGATTTTAATCATTAAGAATCAAGTCAAATAATCATTTTTAAAAATATTTCTTTGAATCTATTTCCTTTTATACATCATATTATATATTTATTTAAAGGGGTTAGGATGTGGGGTTGATTTGTGGGTTGGTTTAAATACCAAGCCCTTTTCTATTAAAATAAATCGAACAACACCGAGTGGCTGTATTACGTGAGGCATGTCCGATAGTGAATAGAATAACTAATTAATGCCAATTTTAAGTGTAGGTAAACAAACAGATAGCGAGTACCACGAATATTTTAAAGATATTTTACGCTGTACTATAAAGAAGGTATTTAATAAAAATGATAGAATGTTATTCGTTACATATCAGCCAATAGAACTTACACTTGATAGCAAAGAAGTAGCCGAACAAACAAATAGAATGCTTAACGAGTTTAAGTATATAGAAGTATTAGAGCAAACATATTCGGTACGAAGAATTTATAATGATAGTGGTTATATAGATGGGTATCATTCACATATATTAATAAAAGAAAGTGATTTTGATACGGTTAAAAGTAAGTTACAAGGTTTTGATATAGTTGAAAAAGTTGTTTATGACATAGAACGTTTAACAGAAAGGTATTTATCTAAGCAAGCTGGTATGAGTTACATTAGAATACTACCAACCTGCAACATACCAATTACAAAGCCATTGCCTAATGATACGATTACTGTTAGTGTATTTAAAAAGGCATTAAGAAATCCGTTTTCAGTTATAGTGATAAATATTGCATTACATTATAACTATATCAGTTGTTTAATCAGAATTAATAAACTAAAACGTTTACTAATGTATATTGATGATACATGAATACAGGGAAGGGTTGCCTAACTGTGAGGTAATAAATTACCTCAGCATAAAACCAGTTACTTCGCTGCCATACCTATGTACACCATGATTTTATTTGTGCACATAAAGTGCCAGAAAAAATTTTGGGTAAAAAAGCACCCAAATTTATGTACCGACAGTAGCACGTAAAGTAGAGGATAATTTATTTAAAAAAACAGCATAACTACCCATTTTGTTGGTATTATATAGACATTCAATCAAATTAAATAATAAAATTCAAAATGAAAAAATGAGCATATTTATAAGTATGATATTAAAAATAACAAAACAGCAAGCGATTAAAATACTTAATGCTATACCTAAGGGCTCGGTAATAACTATATCGGTAAAAGATGCTAATGCAATATTAGGTAAACCGAAAACCAAGTAGTTATAGCTAATAAGTTTGTACGCCTTTACCTTTACAGATAGGGCAAAGTTTGACTTTGCTTTTATACATTTCGTTATTTGTAACGTAGCCGCTACCTCCACAATATTCGCAGGAACTTCGTTTTGAATATGATTCGTTTAACCTATCGGGGCTTGCTTTACCACATTGAGTACAAAAACCACCAGCATAATGACCGAAACACTGATTACATTTTTGCCCATCTGATGCGTATTTTTTGCTAACACTTTCTGTTTCCACTTGAAG
>DATFTU010000021.1:0-3962 GCA_035261565.1 Bacteroidia bacterium | reverse complement strand
AGTTTATTTTTATAATATGATACAGCGAGTGCAAAGTTTACTTTTGGTAGTAGTAATTTTATGCGGAGTATGTTTATTCTTATTTCCCTTTGCGAAATATGAGGGGTATCCGCTTTTATTTTTACGAAACCCGATTGATATAACACCTATACCAAATTATCTTTCTGTAATTACTGCTTTATTGGCTTTATTTATGTATAGTAACCGCAAGCTTCAAATAAAGCTATGTTACTTTATTATTGTATTTAATATTACTTTATTATTGGCCATATTTTTTCTTACAAATCAATTATACGATCACGATTTTGAAAAGAAAACATTTCTTTTTTCAACTTATTTGCCATTTGTGGCTATTATAATGGCATTTATGGCAAGCAGATATATTAAAAAAGATGAAGAATTAGTACGTTCGGCCGATAGAATCAGATAAAAATTTAAAAAAAACACCATGGTAACACGTCCGTTTAATTTTAAAAAGTGGATAGACGAAAATCGTAATCTACTAAAACCACCGGTAAACAACAAGGTTGTTTATAAAGATGCCGAGTTTACCATAATGGTTGTTGGCGGGCCAAACTCACGCAAAGATTATCATTATAACGAAAGTGAAGAATTTTTCTATCAGTTAGAAGGTGATATTGCCGTGCAGATACAGGAAGATGGAAAAGCAGTTGAAGTGCCTATAAAAGAGGGCGATATATTTTTATTACCGCCCAAAGTACCGCACAACCCAAAACGCGGGCCAAATACAATTGGCTTAGTTATAGAGCGGCGCCGCAGAGAAACCGAAAAAGACGGACTGCTTTGGTTTTGTGAAAAGTGCAACCATAAATTATACGAAGAGTATTTTGCGTTAACTGATATTACCAAGCAGTTTCAGGTTGTGTTTGAGAAATTTTATACCAGCAAAGATTTACGTACCTGCAAAAAATGTGGTACGGTAATGCAACCGCCTCCTATAATAAAATAGCCCTTGTTAATGAACCAATTACTTGACTACCTGCGAAATAAACACGGACTGTGGTTTAAGCTGGGGGTTATTTTATGCAGTTTGTTTTTTATTGTTTGGTTGTTGCCAAATATTAATACAGTAAATATATCATACCAGCTTAGTAAACCCTGGGATAAAGAAGATTTAATTGCTCCTTTTGATTTCGCCATTTATAAAAGCGACGCTGAAGTATCAGCCGAAAAAAATAATATAAAAGAGCATACTGAGTTATTTTATAGTTACAATGATTCTGCTTTTGCCACAAACCAAAAACAGTTTTTTGAGCAAAATAAGTTAAGCAAGCAAGAGCAAACCCTATGCACCGAAATTTTTAATGAATTAAGCATAAAAAAAATTATTGAATTGCCCGATACCGCTTTAAGTGAGCCAAACCCACAAGTATTGGTAGAAACAAATAAAATGATAGAAGTGGCCCATTTGCACGATTTTTATACGCTGCCACAGGCCGATAGTTTTTTAAATGACAGGATAAAAAAACAATTAGACGCCTCTGCTGCCAATCGTTTAATTGAGCTTGCCGAAAATTATTTAACCCACACGCTTATTTTTAATAAGAAAATTACAGAACAAAACCTGCAACAAGAATTGAGCAACGTTGTATCCATAAAAGATAAAAAACTAAAAGGGCAATCTATTATAAACCGGGGCGATGTGGTAAATACGGATAATGCAGCCATTTTACAATCTTTACAGAAAGAAATAAATAAACAAGATTATAAAAATCAAAATTCTATTATTTCTACACTTGGTAAAATAATATATGTCGGCCTTTGCCTTATGATGGTGTTTTTGTTTTTAGGTTTATTTCGTACCGGTATATTTTCTCGCAATACCCATATCAGCTTTGTTTTTATACTTATATGTTTTTTTGTTTTAGTATGCTCGTTAGCTGTAAAAAACCCGTTAATAAGTGTTTATGCTGTTCCTTTTGCCATTGCGCCGGTTATTATCCGTACTTTTTTTGATACACGCACCGCTTTGTTTGTGCATTTAAACATTGTATTGCTTTGCGCTTTATTTGCCGCCGAGCAAAAATTTAATTTTTTATTTATTGAACTATTAAGCGGCATAGGGGCCATTTTTAGTGTAGCCAATTTAGTAAGGCGTTCGCAACTTCTGTTAACTGCTTTAGTAACATTAGTTATAAGCGTGCTTAGTTTTTTTGCCTTAAATGCTTCTAACTTTGACGAAATAAATTTTACTAATTGTTACCCCTTTTTGTTTGCATCGGCGGGCCTATTAATTGCTTACCCTTTAATTTATGTGTTTGAAAAATCGTTTGGCTTTGTATCAGATTTTACCTTGCTTGAATTAAATGATATAAGCAGCAACCCTTTATTAAAACAACTGGCAACCGATGCTCCCGGAACATTTCAGCACAGCTTACAAGTTGCCAATATGGCTGAAGAAGCTATTAGTATGGTTGGCGGAAAACCTTTATTAGTACGTACCGGAGCAATGTATCACGATATAGGGAAATTGCATAGCCCTTATTTTTTTACTGAGAATCAATCATCGAAAGTAAACCCGCATGAAGATTTATCGTACCAGGAAAGCGCTAAAATTATCATCAGCCACGTTATACATGGTATAGAAATGGCCCATAAAAACAGGTTGCCCGAGCAAATAGTTGATTTTATACGTACTCACCACGGCACAACCTTAACCGGTTATTTTTATTACAAATCGGTTGAAGAGAATTTAAAGCCCGATGAAAAAAAATTCCGTTACCCCGGCCCTATTCCCTTTAGTAAAGAAACAGCCGTATTAATGCTGGCAGATAGTGTAGAAGCATCATCACGCAGTTTAAAAACTTATGACGCTATCAGCATTGATGATTTGGTAGAACGTATATTTAAACATAAAATGGATGAAAACCAGCTTATAAACTCTGATTTAACTTTACGTGATTTAACCTTGCTTAAAAAAATATTTAAAAAGCGATTGATGAACATGTACCATGTTCGTATTGAATACCCAAAGCAATAAATTATCTACAATATTGGTTTAAAGCTTGAATAGCCGGCTGATAGCCTTTTTGATACGCAACAATTAAATCATTACATCCATTTTCTTTCAAATTGATTTTTGCAATACCGCTCAAGTAAAGGGCAAATGCATTATTAGGGTTTCTTAATAAAATAATGTTTACATCATTTAAGGCCGCTTTAAAATTGTTAGTTTTACCGTAACAAATAGCCCGGTTTAAATACAGTTGCTCATCTTCGTAATGGTATTTAACTGCACCTGTATAATTATTTATGGCAGCTACAAAATCACCGGCATTTTCATTACATAAGGCTCTTAAAAAATAGGCTTTTCCTATATCGGGTTTAACTTCAATAGCTTTATTAAGCGTTAATAAAGCGTTTTTATAATCTTTATCATTTATTAGCAAAGTTGCTTTTTGCATATAAGCAGGATAATAAGAATATGCCGCAGCAATTGTTTTATCAAAATAAACAATTGCTTTATCATTCTGTTTTTGCATAGCCAATAAGGTGCCTTTATTATATAGTACCTGGTAATTTGCAGCATCAATTTTTAAAGCGGCATCAAATAAAGAATCGGCTTTAGTGAAATTGTTTTCGGCTAAATATTCTGAACCCAACACATTCATTAGCAAATCGGCATTGGGGCAGGTAGCCAAAGAAGTTGTAAACAAGGTTTTATTACTTTTCCATATTTGTATGTTTTGAATAGAGAAAAATAAAATCAGGAAAAAATACAATATGGGTATAAATTTTACCCAACCATACTTTTCGGATAACAAAAAGCAAGCATAAGCTAAGGCAAAATATATACTGATGGATGGAATATAACAGTACCTATTGGCCATAAAAGCCTCGCCAACCGGTATAAATTGAAGAATTAAAATTATGTTAGTTGCAAACAGAAAAAATAAAACAACAAACAATTTATATTGTTTTTTTATACTATAAATAAATAA
>DATFTU010000020.1:0-3723 GCA_035261565.1 Bacteroidia bacterium | reverse complement strand
TTTGCGGCTGCCAAATTAACCATTTGGGTTAATTAACAAAACAAATTTAGACTAACAAGTTATAAGCAATTATTAAGCCAAAAGCCTTGTGGTTACAATAGCTTAACGTATCCAGGTTTGAAAAGCAAAAGGATATTTGTTCTTTTCATCAGGTGAAATATCTTCTGAATGGATTAATTTCCAATCAGCGGTTAATTCGGGGAAAAAAGCATCCCCCTCAAAGCTATGGTGTATGCGGGTTAAATAAATTTTATTACAGATTGCAATTGTTTGCTTGTATATTTCTGCCCCACCAATAATAAATATTTCTTCGTTTGCATGATGTTGTTTTACATATTCAATAGCAGCTTCGATTGAAGGCACAACAATTGCCCCTGGCGCTTTATAATCTGCCTGACGAGTGATTACAACGTTTATTCTATCAGGCAATGGCCTGAATTTCTCAGGGATTGATTCGTAATTTTTCCTGCCTGTAATGATGACATGCCCTTTAGTTTTTTCTTTAAAAAATTTCATATCGGCAGGCAGATTCCAAATAAGGGTATTGTTTTTGCCGATTACATTATTTTGGGCAACAGCTACTATAATAGATAAAACCATAAAAAGGAGAAGTTTATTCCAATTTTAAATCGTGGCCCAGTTTTTCTTTTTTGGTTTTCAGATATAAACTGTTATGTTGGTTGCTTTTAATTTCAATTGCTACATTATCAACTATCTCTAAATCATACCCAATTAAACCGGCACGTTTTTTAGGATTGTTAGTCATTAAACGAAGTTTGCTTACGCCTAAATCCCGTAATATTTGTGCGCCAACTCCGTAATCACGCTCATCAGGTTGAAAGCCTAATTTTTCATTCGCTTCAACAGTATCTAAACCCTGTTCTTGCAGTTTATAGGCTTTTAATTTATTTAGTAAACCAATGCCCCGACCCTCCTGATTCATATAAACCAACACACCTTTGCCTTCTTTTTCAATCATTTCAAGTGCTTTGTGTAATTGTGGCCCGCAATCGCAACGACAAGATCCAAAAATATCGCCCGTAACACATGATGAGTGTACACGAGTTAAAATAGGTTCATCTTTCTTCCAAGTGCCTTTATAAATGGCTAAATGCTCTTGTCCGGTTGTAACTTGTTTATAAGCTGCCATTTTAAAGGTACCCCATTGGGTTGGTAGTTCAATTTCAACTTCTTTTTCAATAATGCTTTCTTTTTGTAAACGGTAAGCAATTAAATCTTTAATGCTTATAATTTTAAGATTAAATTTTTCTCTAACCTTTACTAAATCAGGTAAACGAGCCATGGTGCCATCCTCGTTCATAATTTCAACCAGCACACCACAAGGTTCAAACCCTGCCAGTACAGCTAAATCAACCGTTGCCTCGGTATGGCCAATGCGGCGTAATACACCGCCTTTTTTTGCCTTTAAAGGGAATATATGCCCCGGCTTTCCAAATTCTTCAGGTTTTATGGTTGGATCAATTAAGGCTTGAACAGTTTTTGCTCTGTCAGATGCAGATATACCAGTGGTACAGCCATGCCCTAACAAATCAATAGAAACAGTAAAAGGGGTTTCATGTAACGATGAGTTACTTGTAACCATCATTTCTAAATTCAGCTTATGAGCCAACTCGCCACTAATAGGCGCACATATAAGGCCTCTGCCATGAGTGGCCATAAAGTTTATAATTTCGGGAGTAACATTGCGGGCCGCGGTAATAAAATCGCCTTCGTTTTCGCGGTCTTCATCATCAACCACAATAACCAATTTGCCGGCTTTTATATCGGCAATAGCAGCCTCAATCGTATCAAGTTTAATTTCCATCCTGCAAAGGTACAAAAACCTTATTTTATGGTAGAATTAAAGTGGTATTTGATTTTTGAGTTAAAATCAATAAAAAAGCCCTTGTTTTAAGCAAAACAAGGGCTTTTAAGTGAATTATAAAAACTTACTTCGCTTCAAGCCCCATATTATAGAGGATAAACGAATAAACATCGGTTAACTCCTCAATAGTCTTAGACAAAGGCTTACCGGCACCATGCCCGGCTTGTTTTTCTATATATAATAAGGCAGGATTTGATTTATCAGCCGCAGCTTGTAAACGGGCGCCAAATTTAAATGAGTGAGCGGGCACAACGCGGTCATCATGGTCGCCGGTTGTAATTAAAGTTGCAGGGTATTTTACGCCATCTTTAATATTGTGGTAAGGTGAGTAAGCATGTATGTATTTAGTATATTTTTCTTCATCCGGGTTACCGTAATCGTCAATCCAACCAAAGCCAACCGTAAATTTATGAAAACGCATCATATCCATTACACCAACCATTGGTATGGCTACTCTAAACAAATCGGGGCGTTGGGTCATACAAGCACCCACTAATAAACCGCCGTTAGAGCCGCCTTGTATAGCTAAATAATCGGGTGATGTATATTTCTCTTTTATCAAATATTCTCCACCTGCAATAAAATCATCAAACACGTTTTGTTTATTTAGCAACATACCACCCTGGTGCCATTTTTCACCATACTCTTGTCCGCCACGTAAATTAACCAAAGCATATACGCCACCTTGCTCTAAAAAGGCAATTCTACTTGGGCTAAAAGATGGGTTAATTACCACAGAAAAACCGCCATAACCATACATTAAAGTCGGGTTTTTGCCATTTAATTCAGTTCCTTTTTTGCAAATAATAAACATAGGGATTTTGGTACCATCTTTACTTGCAAAAAATACCTGCTTGGTTTCAAAATCAGCTTTATTGAATTTAACATCGGCTGTTCTAAATACTTCTGATTTACCACTGGCTATATCATAACGGTAAATAGTAGGAGGGTATAAGAAAGATGTAAATGAATAAAACACTTCTTTAGAATCTTTTTCTCCGCCAAAACCGTTTGCATCTCCTAAATCGGGTAATTCTATTTTTCTGATAAGTTTACCGGTGTAATCATATTGCTCTACCTGCGAGCAAACATCTTTTAAATAGGTTACAAAAATATTTTTTCCGGCAGCAGTTATACCATCAATATATTCTGGCCTTTCAGCAATAACAGTTTTCCAACTTGATTTTTCCGGATGCTTTACATCAACACTCACTAATTTATTATTAGGTGCTCCATCATTTGTTATCATTAAAAGATTATCTCCATCTGCATCTATAACCCCAGTACGACTGCTATAATCAAAAGTAAGTTGTTTCCAGTCTTTTTGAGCAGGGTTGTTTTTGTCCCAAAAAAATAAGTTGCTGTTTCCGGTTCCTTTAGATTTGTCCATAAACCAATAGCGCTCATCTTCTGATGCATAAACGCCATAATACATTTGTTTTACAGTTTTGTCTTCAAAAATTAATTTATCGTTAGCTTGGGCATCGCCCAATTTGTGATAATATACTTTTTGATATTCATTTGCTGCGGCTAAAGCGCTTCCTTCCGGTTTATCAAAACGGTTGTAAAAAAAGCCATCTTTATACCACGATGCACCCGAAAATTTTACCCACTCAAGCTTATCACTCATTTGCTTTTTGTTGGCAACATCCATTACATAAATCTCTTGCCAATCGCTGCCGGCACGCTGTAGCGTATAGGCAATATATTTATGGTCTTTCGAGCTTCCAACCAATTCAATACTAACTGTGCCGTCTTTCGACATAGAGTTTGGGTCTAAAAAAACTTCTTCCTTACCATCTAAACCTTTTTGAATATAATATACATACTGATTTTGT
>DATFTU010000019.1:0-7850 GCA_035261565.1 Bacteroidia bacterium | reverse complement strand
TTGTTTAACGGAACTGATTTTACATATAAAAAAGATTCCAGCATATACTTAATTGGTCAGCGTAAAATAGAAGGCTTGCGTGCTACTAAAATTTACCAGTTTAAATACCGCACTACCGATAAAATAATGGACATCATTCCGGCTGAATTAAAGAAAGACGTAGAAATGTACATTTATCATGAGCAAAATAGTTTAATTATGTCGGGCTCTCAGCCCCGCATTAATGAAATTTATGCTCTTTTATTACAACTTGATAAAGTGGTGCCTGTAATATCTATTGATGTAATAATTTTTGATGTTAGGGATACCAGGTCTGTTTCAACCGGAATTGATGCCGGTATAGGCACTCCGCCAGCTTCGGCTAATACATTACTATCAGGTTTAGATATGAGTTTAAACGCCAATGTTATTAACAACATTATTTCAGGTATAAATGGGTTTGGGGCTTTAAACCTTGGTAATGTAGGACCTAATTTTTATATAAACATAAAAGCCTTAGAAACCCGTGGTTATTTAAAAGTACGTTCAACGCCAAAAATTGCAACCTTAAACGGCACAGATGCTAAACTTAGCATAGGTTCAACCGAGTATTATTTAGAAACCACAACCACTTTAGTGGGCTCTGTTACAGGCGGTGCCCAAACACAAATTAATTATAAACCTATTAATGCCGATTTATCGGTTAGTATAACTCCTGTACTATCGGCTGATGAGTTTGTAACATTAGATATAAAAGTAAAACAATCTACATTCACAGATCGGATTTCTTCAACCGCCCCTCCTGGAACTATCAACCGTGATTTTACGTCTAAAATTCGCGTAAAAAATAGCGAAACTATAATTTTAGGTGGCTTGGAAGAGTATGATAATTCAGAATCAACAACCGGTATCCCGATTCTGTCAAGAATACCAATTTTAAAATGGCTTTTTAGTAGTGTAACAAAAGGCAAAACAAAAAACAGGTTGGTTATTGTAGTTAAACCAACCGTAATTTATTAAGAATTATAACATGGCTTTTTTTGACATACAGGAATTCTTAAGCACAGATAATATGCTGCCTAAAAACCATCATTATGGTGTAGAATGTGTTTTAAAAGATGCTGATGAAACCGTATTTAATATTGTTACTCTTTCAGAAAGAAAAAAGAAAGTTGAAATAAAGCAAAGTTTTGAAGAAAAAAATAACGAAGAGCTAAAAAAAATAATTAAAAAAGATAGTGCTATTAACCTTATAATAAATGGCAAGGGCGTTATTACTAAAAAAATTTCTTTTGCGCCGGCCGATGAAGATTCTGTTTTAATCAATAAATGTTTGCCTGGCGCTAATGCAACCGATTTTTATTTTCAAAAATATATGGTATCTGAAACGGTTGCGTATATAAGCGTTATCAGAAAACAAAGTTTAGATGCGTTATTAAATTTTTTTGCATCAAATAAAATATTGGTTGTTTCAGTTTCATTAGGACCGTTTAGTATAGAAAATATTTTTTCATTACTAAACTTAAACCAGTATATAGAACAACAAATACATGTTGGTTTTTTTGAACTAAGTATTTTATCAGGTAAAATCGACCAAATTAAACATATCGAAGCCAACCCAAACTCATCTTTACCAATTGGTGATATTCAAATAAAGTCATCTCTTTTGTTTGCTTTTATAGCTGCTATGGGGTTTTATATTCCGAGCGAAATTAAAATACAAGATACCAAGTTTGCTCTTAATAAAGAAGAGCATAAGGAACTTAAATTGCACAACACCATGATGCAATGGTTTATGGCTGCTTTGGTTATTATTTGTTTTTCAAGCTTTGGGTTTTATAAATATTATAGAAGCGAATTTAAAACCTATTATGCCAAGGTTCAAATAAATCAGGAAAAGCTTGCCCGGTACGAAAATTTAAAGGAAGAAATAACAGAGAAAAAAGATTTGTTGTCAAAAAATGGCTTGCTTCAGTCGTCTAAAATATCGTACTATTCGGATGAAATTGCCGCCAGCCTGCAACAAGATATAAAGCTTACCCGTATGGAGTTTTCACCTATTAAAAAAGTAAGTAAAGATGGAAAGGATGAACTGTTTTTTCAGGGCGAGAAGTTATTAGTAGCCGGGCATTGCAGCGAAAGTTTTGATTTTAATGAGTGGGTAAAAACTTTACAAAAACTTAAATGGGTAAAAACAGTAAGCATTTTAAACTATATGCAAGACAGGTCATCTGAACTTGCCAGCTTTAATATAGAATTGCAACTAAACCAACAATAAAAATGTTTGATAAACTAACTTTTAAAAATAAAAACAGAGTTTTTTTGCTGCTTATAGTGGCCACTCTGTTTCTTATGTATAAGTTAGTTGTTTCTAAAACAGTAAGAGCTTATCAGGATTACGAGTATTTAAAAAAACAAAGCTCACTCTCTAAAGATATTGATACTCGGGTGGATAAAATGGAGCAACATTTAAACTCTATTAAAACAATTTTTTCGAGCTCTATCGTAACAGATAATAATGCGCAGGAAAAAATTTTAGAAATGGTTACATCTTACTGTAAAGATAAGCCATTGCTGTTAAAAGAGTTTCCTAAAACAGTTTTAAAGGAAACCGACGGTTTTATGATTGAGTTAAACTATTTTACCGTTGAAGGAGATTTTAAAAACCTGCTTAATTTAGTTTATACACTTGAGCAAAAGGTAAAAGTGGGTAAAGTGGCTTCAGTAAATTTTATGGTAAAAGAAAACTTAAAGACTAAACGAAACGAGTTAACAGCAACTATTTATATTCAAAACCTTAAACAAGAAACTAATAGTTGAAAATGTGCAGTAATTTAAAATATAATACCATGAAAAAACTACTTGTTAGTGTTTTGGCACTTGTTTGCTTTTTTACAATTTATTCATGTAAAGAGGTGCTTGAAACTAATATTTCAAAATCAACCGTAACTATTTTAGCGCCGGCTGATACCGCAAGCCTTACCAGCTCTAATGTTACTTTTTGGTGGAACACCGTTGATGGGGCATTAAAGTATAATATACAAATTGTAAAGCCTTCATTTAGCAACATTCAATCTTTACTTATCGACTCCAATGTAACAACCAATAAATTTACCTATACTTTTAATCCGGGTTCTTATCAATGGAGGATTAGGGCATTTAATGGTTCCAGCACTACTGCTTTTTTTACACGATCATTTGTAATAGATAGTAGTTTAAACTTAACAACCTCTACAGTTCAATTAATTTCTCCTGCAAATGGATTTACAACTGCAAATTTTACGGTATCTCTTCAGTGGTTGGCGTTACCCGCTGCAACTTCTTATAATTTAGAAGTTCAAAAAACAGGGGCCAACATTGTTACAACAAATGGAATTACTACTCCAAGCTATTCTTATGTGTTTCCGGCCTATGGTACATATCAATGGAGGGTATCGGGTGAAAATTCAAATTCAAATTCTCAATATTCTACTTGGAATACGCTAAATGTTTCAATGCCTGCCCCAACTTCTCAGGCTCCACAAGACAGAGATACAACACAAGCAGGGCCTTCATATGTTCTTACCTGGAGCCGAGGGTCAATTGCATTAAATGGTGAGGTTGCCCCCGCAGGAGATAGTATTTTTGTGTATGCCGATTCAACCGAAACCACACTTGCACAAATTACAGGCTCATTACCCAATCCTGCATTTGTTACGGGCAAATCATACACGTTTACCCCTGCTAACCCAACAAGCAAACAGTGGTACTCATGGAAAGTAAAAACTATAGATTCCTTATCTAACCAGAGTTCGTTTACTCTCATTAGAAGGTTTAGAAAAGCATCATGATAAAAAAGAATATGTTACAATATCTTCTTATTATCGTAGTTCTCCTTATATGGGGAAGAGTGATCTTAAAATTGTTTAAAAATTTTAAATCAAAAGACCCCGTGGAAGTTACACAAGTTCAGCTAACAGATAACTTCGATGATTATAAACTAAGCGATACTTTTCATATTCTTGAAAATTACCCCGACCCTTTTTTATCAGAAGTAATTCATGTTGCTAAAGAATCGTCTGCTCCAAAAATGCCTCTTTCAAAACCTATTGAAAAACCTGTAGTAGCAAACTGGCCATCTATTTCATACAAAGGCATTATTAAAAGTTTATCTACCGGCAAAGAAATTATTTTGATTTATATTAATGACAGAGGGTATAAAATGAGCCAGGGCAATAAACAAGGAGATTTAATTTTAGAAAAAGTATATAAAGACTCTGTTATTATGAGCATGAGTAATTTAAAAAAGACAATAAAAAAGTAATTATGAAATTTTACTGCAAACTATATACTTGCTGTTTATTGATGCTAACATGGGGTACTTTTTTTGCCCAAAAAGGATACGACCAGGCAAAAGAAATAACATACAACGCTAATATGGCTAATACAGATAGTTCGGTAAGAGCGGAGGTGTACTATGAGTCAAATAAAAATATTAAAATTGAACAAAATGTTACTTATTATTGGTTTTACCTCAATAAAATTTTAAGTACGCAGGGCGGTTTTGAAGGCCGTTTATTGCATGGTACTTATTCTTGTTTTTATCCTAATAATAATTTGAAAGAAAAAGGTGAGTTTAAAGACGGGCAAAAAACCGGAAAATGGACAGCTTGGTACATGAATGGTAAAATAAGAGAAACAACCAATTGGAAAAAAAGTTTTAAAAACGGATTAAGTGAACTTTTTGATAAAGACGGCAACCTGATACTACAAACACATTATAAATACGGAAAACTGGATGGCAATTATGTAGAGTATAAAGATGGTAAACAGTTAAAACAAAAAAAATATAAAGACGGCAAAGAACTTATTATTACGCCAAAATCAGATACCGCTTCATTTGGTACTAAAATTAAAAAACTGTTTAAACCTAAAAAGAAAGAAAAAGTAAACTCTGCGGATAAACCTAAAGACAACAAAAATAACTCAAATACTCAAAAACCAAAAGAAGAAAAGAAAGAAACAAAAAAAGAGCCTAAACAAAAAAATAAAGAGCCTGCAAAAAATACTCAAAAAGAACAAAAAGCAGAAAAAGATTCTACTAAAAAGAAATCGAAAAAAGATAAAGAGGCCCAAGCTACATCTGATACAAAAAAATGAAAAAACGTAAACTAAAAGGTGGATCGCTTACTTATGCGGTAGTGTTTTCATTAATAGTTTCTGTTTTTTGTATGACTTTAGTGTTGTTGTTTTATTATTCTTCACAAAGTGTTAATGAATATACAGATGTTTTTAGAGCTCAAATAAATGCAAAATCGGGCATTAATTTATTACTGTCTAATCAGCAAATTATTGATTCTCCCGAAAAAAAAACAATCGACCTTTATGGAAATGGAACTGATTCCGTTGAATTAGAAAGAAATTATTGGGGTGCATTTGATTTAATTACGGCTACATCTATTCAACAAGATTATCGGTTTGGGCTTTCTGCTTTAACAGGGCTAAAATCCATTTCAGATTCAGGAATGATAGCCATTTATTTGTCAGACCTAAACAATCCGTTAAAAATAGCCGGAGAAACTATTATCAAAGGTAATTGTTATTTACCCGCAGGTACTATAAAAGCCGGGAATATGAATGGCGAATCTTTTATTGGAGACAAGTTGGTTGACGGTGTTATTAAAAAAAGCTCGTCGCAGGGCATGGATTTTAATAAAGATTTTATGGCGTATTTAATTAAACAATTTACGTTAGACACCATGAAATTGTATTCAGATTCTGTTATTAATATCGACCAATTTCCTTTAAAAGATTCGCTTGTAAATAATTTTACTAACCGCCCTGTTACCATTTACAGCAAAGGAGAAATCATTTTAAGCAACATTTATCTGTATGGCAAAATAAAAATTTTATCAGAAATTGGAGTTATAATTAAATCTTCGTCACAAATTAAAGATGCTATTGTTTTTGCCCCTGATGTAGAAATAGAAAATGGTTTTACAGGTAACTTACAAGCCTTTGCAACCGATTCAATTAGTATAGGAGAAAAATGCAATTTAAAGTATCCCTCTGTTTTAGGAGTTGTTAGAACCGTTTCCTCAAAAACAAATTCGTCGATAAAAATTCAGGAAGATTCAAATTTTGCTGGCGAAATATTTGGCATACAAGAAACAACTGATTTGGCAAAACACGTATTTATTTCGTTAAGCGAGAATACAAAGGTTATTGGTCGGGTATACTCATGCGATCTATTAGAAACCAAGGGAAAAGTATATGGAAGTATAATCTGCAATAAAATATTATATACTAATTCAAGCTCCGTATACGAAAACCATTTATATAATGCAGTTATAGATATAACCAAACTACCGGCTTCATTTGTAGGTACATCTGTACTAAAATTTAACTCGCAAAAAGGCATTGTAAAATGGTTATAAAAAAACGGTATAGAGCATTCACTTTATTAGAGTCTGTAATTTCTATGGCTATAATAGTTACCGTGTTTGCTATATTTTCTGCTACAATAACTAATATCACTACAGGCGATACAGGGTATGCCCAAACTACGGTTCTTTTTCAAATTAACAGAATGGCAGATGAAATAAAAACAACCGGGTTGTTTATTGATGAGCAAGAAATAGTTGAGGATATTACATACAATAAATCGTTTAAAAAATATGAAGGCAGTGATAACTTAATTCAATTTACCATTACCGCTAAAACAAAGGATGATAAAACTATATATGAGCATAACGAACTTATCATAAAAAACGATGATAAAAACTAAATTAAAGGCTTTTACATTAATGAATTTTGTGGTTGGTATGATTATCACTACCATTATTATGACTTCGTTTTATGAAGCCTATCAGTATATGAATGAAGAAGTTGATTTATATCGAAACCAAAACAACAGTATACTTGATGCCTTAAATTTTGAAGTTAATATGAATAAAGATATGTTGCGTGCAGAAACTATTATCAGGTTATCGGAGGATGAAATACAAATATGCAATTCAAATGATAAATATTATTATCAGTTTAATGATACTTATATTTTAAAAACAATCAATGATGTTACGGATACATTTAAAATAGCGGTAAATAATTTAAAATTTGAAACAGAAAATTTTGAATTAGTAAAAAAAATAACTTTTTCTTCGAAATTAGATGATAAAGAAATTATGTATAATTTTTCAAAAGATTATAGTGCTGAACAAATTGTTAACTTGCAAATAGAAAAAGATGGCAATTGATTTATCATCCATAAACAAAGAAACCAAGAAATCATCTTTAACCGGACAGGAAAGCAATACTGCCAAAAAAGATTTTTTAAATACGGATATTTCATTATTTGGAAACAGCTTTAATGATAAGAAAAAAGAAAAGTTTTTTTCAGAGTTTCATTTACTACTTAGTTCCGGGGTTGATTTACGTACGGCCTTTGATATTTTTACTTCACAAATTACCAATAAAAAAGAATTAGAGGTATATAAAGAAATAGAACATAAAACGGTAAAAAGCGGTGTAAAGCTTTGGCAGGCTTTACAACAATCCGGAAAATTTTCGGAATATGAGTTTTATAGTGTTCGTTTAGGGGAAGAAAGCGGAAAATTAAAGGAAGTTTTTCAAGAATTATCCGAATATTTTAACCGGCGAATAAAACAACAAAGGCAATTTATTGGGGCTATATCGGCACCGGCTATGGTTTTTTTTGCGGCTGTTGGTGTGCTCGGCTTTATGCTTAATTACGTAGTACCTGTTTTTGCCGATATGTATAAAAAAATGGGAGGCGAACTTCCCAAAATAACCCAGGTTATAATTGCCTTGGCAGACGCTGTAAAAAAATATGGCTTGTTTACTTTTATTGTAATTGCCGGAATAGCTATTTT
>DATFTU010000018.1:0-4820 GCA_035261565.1 Bacteroidia bacterium | reverse complement strand
ACAGGGAGATTACATTGATTTTTTTGAAATACGCGGCGAGATTTTCTTACCTCTAAATGTGTTTAATGAAATAAATAAAGAGCGCGAAGAAATTGGTGACCCTCCTTTGGCAAACCCGCGCAATGCGGCATCGGGTACTATGAAAATGCAAGACTCGGGTGTGGTTGCCAAACGAAAATTGGATTGCTTTTTATATTATATGATGGGAGATAATCTTCCGGCAAAAACGCATTATGAAAATTTAGAAAAAGCAAAAACCTGGGGCTTTAAAATTTCTCCGTACACAAAACTGTGTGGCAACATTGATGAGGTTTTTAATTTTATTGATGGGTGGGATAAAAAAAGAAACGATTTACCCTTTGATATTGATGGCATTGTAATAAAAGTAAACAATTACACCCACCAGCAACAATTGGGTTTTACGGCAAAATCACCACGCTGGGCCATTGCCTATAAGTATAAAGCAGAGCAGGTATCAACCGTTTTAGAAGCCATAACATACCAGGTGGGGCGTACGGGCTCTATAACTCCGGTGGCTAATTTAAAACCAGTATTGTTGGCTGGTACAACTGTTAAACGGGCATCGTTACATAATGCCGATATTATAGCCAAACTGGATGTGCGTATTGGTGATTATGTTTTTGTAGAAAAAGGCGGAGAAATTATTCCGAAAATTGTGGGTGTTGATTTATCAAAAAGAAAACCTGATGCCGAAGTTGTAAAATATATTACGCATTGCCCGGAATGTGGGGCTGAATTAAAAAGAGAAGAAGATGAGGCAAACCACTTTTGTCCGAACGAAAATAACTGCCCTCCGCAAATAAAAGGCAAAATAGAACATTTTGTGAGCCGCAAGGCTATGAATATTGACAGCCTGGGTGGAGAAACCATTGAGCAGTTGTATAACGAAAGACTCATTCATAACATTGCTGATATTTATGAGTTAAAAAAAGAACAGTTACTTCCTTTAGAAAGGATGGCCGAAAAATCAGCAAATAATTTGTTGGCAGGAATTGAAGCATCAAAACAAATTCCGTTTGAGCGGGTTTTGTATGCTATTGGCATCAGGCATGTGGGCGAAACCACGGCAAAAAAAATAGCCCGGAAAGTAAAAAACATGGACGCTCTGATAAACGCCACTGAAGAAGAGTTGGTAAATATTGATGAGGTGGGAGAGGTTATTGCAAAAAGTATTGCAGCTTATTTTGCCAACGCCGAAAACAAAACAGTAGTAGAGCGATTAAAAAAACAGGGCTTGCAATTTGCATTAAGTGAAGAACAGCTGCAAAGCAATACAGATAAACTGGGTGGTAAAACATTTGTAATATCAGGCGTGTTTCAAAAACACAGCCGGGATGCGTTAAAAGATTTGATTGAAAAAAATGGGGGAAAAAACACAGGGTCAATATCGGGGAAAACAAATTATTTGTTAGCCGGAGATAATATGGGGCCCGAAAAATTAAAGAAGGCTGAAAAACTGGGCGTTGCCATAATAACAGAGGATGAATTTTTAATGATGATTGGGTAAATGAGTTTTCTTACAAAATATATAGCTGAGTATCAGATAAAAAAACTGCGTGCTTTACCGCGAAATAAACAATTTATAAAGCTAAATGATGCCAAAACAATAGGCATATTGTTTGATGCAACAGATGCAAATACTTTTGAAACTATAAAGAAGTTTATTGAGCAACTAAAAAAATATACTAAAGGTGTACACGCTATTGGCTATGTTAACGAAAAAATAACGCCAAACTATTCGTATATAAAAACGGATATTGATTTATTTAATAAAAAAGAGTTGACAAACTCTTTCAAACCCCAAAGCCCCTACATAAAAACATTTATGGAGGATGAAAAAGATTTGTTGATTGATATTAATTTTAACCAGCAACTCCCTTTGCGCTTTATTGCAGCCTCGTCAAAAGCAAAATGTAAAGTGGGTATGCATTTGCCTGAAAATGAGCCTTTGCACGATATTTTAATAGCCACCACCCCGCAGCAAGGTTTGGATTTTTATTTACAGCAAGTTGTAAAGTACCTGGAAACGGTTTAAGGCTAAAAAAGCTGCTTCAACAAAGCCTTGTTGAAAATATTGAAAGGTTTATTTGGCACGTTGCCATATTAAAAATAGCTTTAAGAAAAAATAAAGTATGGCTAAGAAAGCAGCGAGTAAACAACCTAAAGTAAAAAAGATATTTGTTTTAGATACTTCGGTAATTATTTACGACCACACAGCTATAAAGCATTTTGCGGAACATGATGTGGTTATACCTATTACAGTTTTAGAAGAGTTAGATCAGTTTAAGAAAGGTAACGATACCAAAAACTTTGCCGCACGTGAGTTTTCACGTTATATAGATAAACTTTCGGGTAACCACTCATTACAGTCGTGGACTCCTATAAACGGAAAAACGCATGGTAATTTTAAAATAGAATTTGCCCTAAAAGCAAAAGGCATTGATGCCGAATATGTTTTTGGCGAGCGCAAAGCCGACCATAAAATACTTAACTGCGCCTTAAAAGTATCGGAAGATTATCCGGAAAATAAAGTTGTTTTAATTACCAAGGATATAAACCTTAGGCTTAAGGCTAAGGCATTAAACTTAACTGCCGAAGACTACGAGACCGGAAAAATAAAACACGTTGACGAACTTTATACCGGCATAACAACTGTTGAAAAAGCCCCTGTTACAGCTATTGATACATTATATCAAAAAAACGAAGTGGATGTTTCGGGAACGCTTAAAAGAGACTCGCCAATGGCGAACCATTTTTTTGTATTAAAAAACGGGCAAAAATCAGTTTTAGCGGCCTATGAACAAGAAACCAAAGTGTTGCGTCGTGTAAATAAAACGGTTGCTTTTAATGTGGTTCCTAAAAATGCAGAACAGGCTTTTGCTATTGATGCTATTTTAAACCCTAACATTAAATTAGTGTCTATACAAGGCGTTGCAGGTACGGGTAAAACTTTATTATCTATTGCAGGTGCTTTAGAGCAACGCCGTAATTTCCATCAAATATATATTGCACGCCCTATAGTACCTTTAAGCAATAAGGATATTGGTTATCTGCCCGGAGATATAAAATCTAAATTAAACCCATACATGGAGCCATTATGGGATAATTTAAAATACATTAAAAGTTTGTTTGGCGAAAAAGAAAAAGAGTACAAACAAATTGAAGAAATGGTGGAGAAAGAAAAAATTATTGTTTGTCCGCTTGCTTATATACGTGGCCGTAGTTTAAGTAATGTGTTTTTTATTGTTGATGAGGCGCAAAACTTAACGCCACACGAGGTTAAAACAATTATTACCCGCGCGGGAGAAAACACTAAAATAATTTTTACCGGAGATATTTATCAGATTGATACGCCTTACCTGGACGCACAGAGTAATGGCCTGTCATATATCATTGATAAAATAAAAGATAATAAGTTATACGCGCACGTTACGCTACAAAAAGGCGAGCGTAGTGAGTTGGCTAACTTAGCAAACGAATTGCTTTAGTAAATAGCTTTATTTAGTTGTTTCTTCAAAAACCTTATCTATAGCCTGGGCTAATTTTCGGTCCTTATCTGTAACTATATCTCCTGCATCGTGTGTAGATAAATGTATATCAACTTTATTATATACGTTTATCCAGTACGGGTGATGATTCATTTCCTCAGCTGTTTCAGCCACTTTTGTCATAAAGGCAAAAGCAGCTTTAAAATCTTTAAACTGAAAATGGCGTTTCAACTGGTTGTTTTCTTCTGTCCACATACTATAAAATTAAATAATTTAAGCCACTAATTCTAAATTCTGTTTCAATAAAATTTCAATTTCGGGTAATGAGTTATATAGTTGCTCAAATGAATCAATAACAAAATATTTCTCCTGCAATATATCTGTTCTAAAATCGGTATTAAAAATGGTTTGCACATTAAATGGTTGATGGACAACTTTACTACTTAAACAACATTCGGTTTCTCCTTTTGAGGATATGATACCTGCACCATAAATTTTTAGTTGATTGTTTTCTTTAATTAAACCAAACTCAATAGTAAACCAGTAAATTTTGCCCAACAATTCAATAGCTCGTAGGTTATCAATATGCTTTAACGCAATATCGCTAATACCTTTAAAAAAGTTTACATAAGCTTTGTTGCTTAATAAAGGAACATGAGCAAACACATCATGAAACATATCGGGTTCTTCCAGGTAATCCAGTTGCTCCATACTGCGTAGCCAGCAGGTGGCTGTAAATTTTTGTTGCGATAAAAATTCGAAGAACTCTTTTTGCGGGCTGATATTGGGTACAACCTGTAAGCCCCAACCTGTTATGGGCATCAATAAGGCGTTTACTTCAGCAAAATCAGGAATCTTATCAGCAGTAAATTTAACTACTTCTAAAGCAGTTAAATATTCAGCAGAAACAATAGGGTTTAAAATTTTCATTTGTCGGTTAAACAGCGTTTTCCAAACCAGAAAATCCTGTTGAGTGTAATTGCTGTAAATTTGGGTTGTGGGCCTTGTTTTCATTTTATTTGTTTTTAAGATTAAAAATTAGCGCATAAAAAAAGCCCGCTCTTTCGGAACGGGCTTTGTATATTGAGTTTAAATTATCAGATCATATACAATACTTTACCATTCCAATGCCGGGCATCAGATAATAGTAATAATAAGTATTGTTTAATTTTTGCATAAAGCGAATATACGAAATAAAATTAAAACCCTTTTTTCTGAATTTTTTTGTGAATCTCAGGTACTTCTATCAAAGCAGCAGAGCAATACCAGGGGTGTAATTCCATAACAAGAACGCCTGCTTTTACGGCGGGG
>DATFTU010000017.1:0-4214 GCA_035261565.1 Bacteroidia bacterium | reverse complement strand
TTATACATGTTTTGCAAGCCCCCCATGCTTAGCTCGCCACGGTATGTATAAATAAGCAAACTGTCATTCGCTATATAAGGCGAACATTCTGATGCCGTTGTGTTTATTATGTTGCCCGCGTTGGTAATTCGTACATTTATGGGACTGGCCGTTAAGCTTTTGGCATTTTTAATACTATTGTTTAATTGCTCAACTTCTTTTTCTCCTGCCGGGTTATTCTTTTTTAATTTGGCTTTGTATTGACTTAAATAATTACTGGCTTCATCAAACTTGTAATTATAAAAATTGGCCAGGGCAAGCTCGTATTCAATTTTGTCGGCTTTTTTATTTACGGCATACACCTCGTTTAAATATTGTAGCATTAGCGGGTGTTTATCCGGGCGCGATGCATAGCAAATAGCCGTAAAAAATTTCAGGCTGTTATCGCTTGGGTGCTTGGCCAGCAAATTTTCAAAAATGGGCATAGCCAGGCGGTAGTTTTTTTGCTCAACAAAATACTGAGCTTTTTCTTGCTGAGTTTGCTCGTTAACAGTAAGTTTTTTTTCTTTAGGGGTGCTTTCTTGTGGGTAAACCTGCAAACACAAAACACAACTAAATAAAATACAAGTAAATAGCTTTTTAATCACGCAGGTTTAAATTTACGGTTAGTAGCCAAAACTACATAAAAAAATATCAATTTATATATATTTCTTACATCATCATCGATCAAAAATAACCCTCCGTCTTAACAAATGGCAATATATAAGCTAAGCTTTACAAAAAGATAATATGCCGTATCGCTTAATTTTACTAACTTAGACAAAGGGAGCGTTTGCAAAAAAGCGGTTTTTTTGTACCATTCACCGAATTTAACATTACATAAATTGCAAATTTCTTACATATAAAACAAATTTGTTAATTTTGGTTAATTAGTATTATTCTATGGTTAAAAACTACTTATTCAAAACAATTATTTTACTTAGTTGTTTTCTGTTTTTGTCTCCCAAAAGCACAGCACAATGTACTTATTCTTCAAGCCAATCAATAAGTGCGGCCACGTTTTTAGCCTGTAGTTCTGTTACCATAAATTCGGGTGTTACGTTAACAGTAACGGGTTCAGTTACAAATAATACAACTGGAGCCAATATTACCGTAACCGATAACGGTTCACTTGTTTTTGCTTCCGGCATAACCCTTAACAGCAACGGTAATTTTAGTGTTACAGGCACGGGTAGTATGACCGTTCAATCAGGCGGTTTTACTATAAACAGCAGCGGTGGTTTTTCTAACGCGGTTAACACAACTATAGTAGGCGGTATAACGGGCGGTAATAGTGGAGGTATTACTAATACAGGTACACTAACGGTTACAGGCGGTAACATTACTTTAAATAGTACCGGTGGCTTAAGTAATTCAGGAGTTGTTTCGGTTACGGGCAATGTTACCATAGCTAATTCGGGTCCTATTACCAATAATGGCTCATTTACTGTTAACGGCAATGTAACGCAAAACAGCAGCGGTGGTTTTGTAGATAATGGCACACTTTCGGTTAGCGGTAATTATAGCATACAAAATAGTGGAGGTCTTTCGGGTACAGGCACGGCAACCATTACGGGCACGGCAAGTACTACAAGCAGCGGTACCTTTTTTGGAACATCTGGCTGTACAGGTTGCACACTTAGCAATGCCGGCCAAACATCATTTTCGGCTTGCGGTTTTAAATACCGCCGTTTAATTACTATTAGCCATTTAAAAGTATCGGGCGGAGTTGATTTAACTAACTTTCCTATGCTGGTTAACATTGCATCTGATGCCACTTTAAAAAGTACATCAAATGGGGGGCATGTTAGCAGCACATCAGGTTACGATATTATTTTTACCGCGGCCGATGGGGTTACCAGTTTAAAATTTCAGGTGGAAACATATGTAGCTACCACTGGGCAATATGTAGCATGGGTAAACATTCCCTTGCTTTCTGCATCAACCGATACGTATATTTATATGTATTACGGCGATGCGTCTGTTTCAACCGACCAATCTTCAACATCAACCTGGAATTCTAATTATTCAGGCGTGTGGCACTTAGATGAAAGCCCTACGGCAACGGCTCCGCAGTATAAAGATGGAACTTCACATGCTGAAAACTGCACCGCAGGAGGCAGTATGACCGCCGCTAACCAGGTTGCGGGCCAAATTTATAATGCAGCCAGTTTAAATGGCACATCAAATTATATGTATGCTTCGGCAGCGAGTTTGCCTAAAAACAATGCCAGTCAAAGTATATCTTTTTGGGCTTATTATGCCACATCGCCTGGTTCTACCGAAGAGGTTCAGGTAATTCTTCAAAACCAACCTTCAAGCAGTTCGCAGTGTTTAGGGTTTTTAAATAGCGCTTTCCAAAATTGGTTATGGGGCGGTGTTACCGAAGTTTCGTCGGGCACAATCGCATCAGCCGGCGCATGGCATTATAATACGTACACGTACGACGGAACAACACATTCAATTTATATTGATGGTGTTTTAAAAGGAACTACTACTACAGCTGCTAATACAGCAAGCCCAAACTATATGGTTTTAGGTTCGTGGTTTATGAGCGGTACAAGCCCTGGAGGTAATTATTTTAATGGTAAGTTAGATGAGGTACATGTTTTAAATACAGCGTTAAGTGCGGGATGGATTACTACAGAATACAACAACCAATCATCACCCGGCACTTTTTATACCTTGGCAGGTGAGCCAAACACATGGACAGGCGCATCAAACGGCAACTGGAATGTGAATGGTAACTGGAGTTCAGGTTCAGTACCTGGCTCAGGGGTTGATGTAATTATTGCTAACGGAACCAACCAGCCAAGCTTAAATGCAAACCCCCAGGTAAACTCTATTTATATTAATAATGGCGCCACCTTAACTATGAACGCAAAAAACCTTTCGGTATATGCCGATATTACTAATTGCGGTACATTACAGGGCAGCACAGGTAATATTATTTTAGATGGCGATGCTAATCAGGTACAAACCTTATCGGGTACTGGCACGTATAATATTTATGACCTAACAGTTAGTAACACATCAGGGCTTAACCCTTCCGTAAAACTTGTGCAAAGCGTAACTGTTGGCGATGCTTATACACACAACACAGGTACATTAGATTTGAATGGATTGGGATTAAACATTACAAACCCTGCAACAAGTTCGCCAACCAATTTTAATGCAGGCCTTATTATGACATCGGTTGCGGGCGGCTCGCTTACAGTTACTGATAATAGCGTAAAAGCACGCATAAACTTTGAGGGTACTAATTTTGGTGATGCTACACATGGCGTTACAATTAATTGCACCTCAAGCGATTCATATTTTGATGGAGGCACTTTTTATGGTACAGTAACTTTTGTAAAAACAGGATCGGGTGGTAATGTTAGTAATGGTGGTTGCACATTTTATGGGCCCTGCTCGTTTAGCACAACAGTTGGCGGCAGCCGCTGGACTTTTGGAGGAAGCAACCCCGATATTTTTTACAATGCCACCTTTGCGCATTATTGTACTGATGGAAGTAACTTTATCATATCGCGCGGAGCCTTAGGAACAAAATTATATGGCAGAACAGTTATATACTCTGAATCATCAGGCGGTTTTTTTGCCGGAAGAAGCAATCAAGGTTCAAACGGCAGCGCGCATTTTTATGGCCCTGTTATTGTAACCGTTGCTAAAACAGGTAACGTATATTTTGCCGAAAGTAATTCAACTACACAAAACACCAGCACCTTTGAGGATAGTGTGCAAATAAACTCAACAGCCTCCTCTACTGGCGACCTTGCTTTTGGAACCAATGCAGGTTACTCTACCATTAGTTTAATTAACGCCGGCAGGTTTGTTGCGGGTACTGTGGCTGGTGCCACTAATGTTTATTTATTCAATGTTACTCAAACAGGTAGTTCATATACTAATACCATAAGCAGTAGCGCGGCCAGCGGCTCAATATTATATTTGGGCACACAGGGGGGCTGCACATTTGCAGGCAGTACTAATTTTACGTTTCCTACAATACAAATAGCAAATAGTACGTTTAATGGCACCAACAATAGTTTTACGTTTACAGGTTCAAAAGCTTCAAATGCAACCAATGGTAACAATACATTTGCCAGTGGCACTAATACCATATTTACAAATTCGGGCAGCAACCAGTTTGCATTGGGTTCAGCCAACCCCGATATTTTTAATGGTAACGTAACCTT
>DATFTU010000016.1:0-4282 GCA_035261565.1 Bacteroidia bacterium | reverse complement strand
GCACTGCGATACCGGTTGATGGGGGCTGGAATGCACAATAATAACTACATATTAGTTTAATTTTAAACTTACATAATAAACCATTTGATTTTGCGTTATAAAACCACACAACGATGATTAAAAAACTATTTACGTTTTTATCGGTATTAGGTATTTTTTTAGGGTGCAGTAAGGATACCCATGTGCAAATACCATCTTACATACATATTGATAGTTACCATACCAAAGTAACCTTATCAAGAGGCACAAGCAATCAAAATTTTACCGATATGCTGGTGTATGCCAACGGGCAAACCTACGGCACATATCCCTTAGGTGCCCGGATACCTGTTTTAACCAGTGGCCCCACCAGTTTTATAATCAGAGGCGTTGTTAGAATGAACGGGCTTGATATTTTACGTGCCGATTATGAAGTGATGAAAGGTTGCGACACCACCATAAATGTTAGCCCCGGTAAGGTTACTGAGGTTGTACCTGTTTTTGAATATTTTAGTACTGCAAAATTTGCCTGGATTGCAAATTTTGACAACGATAGTGGTTTTTATGGCCCAACTTTACAAGCCAGCTGTTTATGCAAAACTTCAACTGCTTTAACTTACAGCCCCGGTTTTGGCGGAACAGGCAGTTGTTTGGCTTTACGCCCCAATAGCGATACAACAGCATCGGTACAAACCAATTCTGCTGTAACTAATCTTCCTGCAGGTGGGGTTGGTGTTTATATGGAGTTTAATTACCTGAGCAATGTAACTATACATGTGTATGTTTCTGTTCCAGGAGGGGGATTAACTGATTGCGGTGGTATTTACCCCAAGGCTACATGGAGTAAAATGTATTTAAACTTAACTGAGCAAATAAGCACACTGCAAGCAGGAAACTATACCTTTTACTTTATAGCTGCTTATGAGGGCAATGCCGGAGGAGACCAAGCATTAATAGATAATATAAAAGTTGTTACAGCCCAGTAATGAATAAAACCACTCAAGCCATAAAGTACTTTTTATGCGATTTTTTTGCGGCGGTACTGGTTTGGGTTTTATTTTTTAGCTACCGCAAAATATATATTGAGCATGAGTGGGAGTGGTACCAACACCTGTTTAGCAACAAAAAGTTTTATTTAGGCTCTGTTTTTATACCTGTTTGCTGGGTAATAGTATATTATTTACAGGGCACTTACCATGACCCATACCGCCGGTCGAGGTTAATTGAGTTTATCCAAACATTTTATACCACATTAATAGGTGTGCTTATTTTGTTTTTTGTACTGTTACTGGATGATAATATACAATCATACAAAAACTACTACAAATCGTTTGGGGTACTTTTTTCGCTTCAGTTTTTACTAACTGCTATTCCAAGGTTTATTTTATCAAGTTCTACCAACCATAAAATTCAGAAAAGAAAAATTGGGTTTAATACCCTTATTATTGGCAGCAACGAGAACGCCTGGAATATTTTTAATGAAATTCAAAACCTGAAAGAAGGGAATGGGAATTTGTTTACAGGCTTTATACACATTGATGAACGAAACGGTTTTTCGGAAAAACTGATTGAAAAAGTACCCCATTTAGGTGAATTATCTGACCTGGTAAAAGTTATAAAACAATATCATATTGATGAGGTTATTATAGCGCTTGAATCGAGCGAGCATAATTACATACAACAAATATTAAACGATACTATTGATGTTGATATACGTGTAAAATTAATTCCGGGAGTTTATGATATTTTGGCCGGTTCAGTAAAGTTTACATCGGTTATACAAGCCCCTTTAATTGAGCTAAACCGCGAAATAGCACCACGCTGGCAAATTAATGCCAAACGCATTTTTGATGTTTTGTTTTCGTTTTTTGTACTAATTGCCTTTAGCTGGCTATTTATTATTTTAGCTATTATAGTTAAGCTAAGCTCAAAAGGGCCTGTATTTTTTTCGCAAGAAAGATTGGGCTTACATGGCAAACCTTTTAAAATTATTAAGTACCGGAGTATGTATATTGATGCCGAAAAGCATGGCCCTGCCCTATCAAGTGAAAACGACCCACGAATTACATCATTCGGTTTATTTTTACGGAAAACACGGTTAGATGAATTTCCTCAGTTTTTTAATGTATTAATTGGCCAAATGAGTATTGTCGGGCCGCGCCCCGAGCGGAAATTTTTTGCCGATAAAATAATAGAAAAAGCGCCCCACTACAAGCATTTACACCGTGTACGCCCCGGTATAACCTCATGGGGGCAGGTAAAGTTTGGTTATGCCGAAAATGTGGACGAAATGATAAAACGCCTGAAATATGACCTGCTTTATGCCGAAAACATGAGCCTTTTGGTGGATATTAAGATTATTATTTATACTATTTTGATAGTTTTTCAAGGCCGGGGAAAATAATTTTTTTCAATTCAGAAAAAATAAATATATTTGCCCCTCATTTTTTAGATAACATACAATGAAACGTACATTTCAGCCATCAAGACGCAAAAGAATTAATAAACATGGGTTTACAGAGCGCATGAGTACGCCAAATGGTCGTAAAGTGCTTGCGGCACGCCGTAAACGTGGTCGTAAAAGACTAACAGTATCGAGCGAAAAAACACACAAATAAATTTTTCTTTTTAGAGGAAAGCCGTCGTTTTTATAAAAACGACGGCTTTTTTTATTATAAAATATTAAATTAGCATCCTCATTTATAAATTGTTATGCAAAAAATAGCCCTTATTATTTTATTAATCATTTCTTTTAACATATCGGCTCAAACCAAAGGTGGAAGTATTCGTAAGGCAGAAAATTATGCCACAAAAAACGATTATGAACATGCTGCCCAGCAATACCAACAAAAACTAAAAAAAGACAGCAATAATTACGAAGCTAATTTTGAGTATGGATTACTACAAACTAATTATTTACATAACCCGGGTGAAGGTGGCAAGTTTTTATTACGCGCCGAACGCCTATCAAAAAAAGATACCGCATCTGAAATAATTTATGGTTTGGCTCAATATTATCAGTTTACCGAGCAATACCCTAAAGCCATAAACTACTATAACCGTACTTTAAAATTTGTTGAAGATGATGAAGAAGGTGCAACCTTAAGAACCCGCATAAACCAAAGTATTGCCGATTGCGAGTATGCCGAAAAAAATCCATCGGCCGCCAGTCATAAACAAATACGTGTAGTAAATGTGGGGGGGGGTGTAAATACCATATTTCCTGAATATGTGCCGGTAGTAAATAAAGACGAAACAATTTTGATGTTTACATCGAGGCGAAAAGATTTTCCGAAAACTGGTATTGATGATAAGGATGATGAATATTTTGAAGATATGTTTATTGCCCGTAAAAAAGACGGAGAGTTTAAGGACGCACACCCCTTTTCGCTATCAGATAACGATGTAAAAGATGTAACCAATACAACCAAAGACCATGAGTCGGTTATATCTATCTCGTACAGCGGAAATAAATTTTACAGTTATCGCAAAAACAAAATTTACGAATCGGATTTACAAAACAATACCTGGAGCGCTCCCAAAGAACTGGATAACAGTATAAATTACGATATATACCAAAACCATATTAGCATAAGTACAGATGGAAAGGTAATTTATTTTTCGAGCGAAAGAAAAGGCGGTAAAGGTGGGTTAGATTTATACAGAGCTGAAAAACAAGCTGATGGTAAATGGGGAGAAGCTGTTGCTATGGGTGATGTCATAAATACAAAAGAAGACGACGGTAGTCCGTTAATTAGTGAGGATGGTAAAACACTTTATTTTTCATCAAAAGGGCATACAGGGTTTGGAGGATATGATATTTTTAAAACCACTTTTGATGGAACCAGCTGGAGTGCACCACAAAATATGAACCTGCCTTTTAACAGTGCCGGAGATGATATTTATATGACTATTAATGCAAATGAAACACATGGTTATTTATCATCATCAAGAGCAGGTGGTTACGGCGATATGGATATTTACGAAATAAGCTTTTTACATGCTCCGTTTGAAACATATGGTACCGATATACAGGGTATAGTAAGCTTTACTGCACCCGATATAATTTATGTAAACCAACCACTGAATTTTGCAGTACAATCAACAAAAGTTTCTTCGGCAGATTTCAAAACCTATAACTGGGGTGTAAATGATTCTGTTTTACCCACCCACACAAATAATACCAGCTATAATTTTACGAAAGAAGGAAATTATAAAGTACGCGTTGAGGTACAAAAAACCGATAATACTTTTTTAAGCTACGAAAAAAATATTGTTGTTGTAACCAAGCCTATTCAATTAG
>DATFTU010000015.1:0-6312 GCA_035261565.1 Bacteroidia bacterium | reverse complement strand
CGGTTACAAATATTTTTCTCACGTAATTACGATTGCTTTCGGTTGTTAAGCTCGTCGCGAATTTTAGAGGCAAGCTCGTACTGCTCGTCATCTAAGGCGGTTTGCAAAAGTGTTTTAAGCTCTTCGGTAGATTTGCTGTGGTATTCGTTATCATCTCTGCCCGAAACATGTTCCTGTACTTCTTCCGGAAGCTCGCCTTCACCTGACGAAGGTAAAGACTCATCTTCTAAAATAATACCGGCACTTGATAATATAAACTCGTATGTATAAATAGGGCAATTAAAACGCACCGCTAATGCAATCGCATCGCTGGTACGGGCATCTATTTCATAATCTTGTTGCGTGGCATCGCTGCAAATAAGCTTAGCATAAAAAATACCCTCTACCAAGTTATAAATAACCACTTCGCTTACGTTAATGCTAAAGGTTTCGGCAAAGGTTTTAAATAAATCATGGGTAAGCGGACGGCTTGGGGTCATTTTTTCTAACTCAATGGCTATTGCCTGAGCCTCAAAAGCACCAATAATAATAGGCAAACGGCGCTTCCCACTCACTTCGCCAAGCACCAGGGCATAAGCGCCTGTTTGGGTTTGACTATAACTTAAACCAACAATATCTAAAGCAACTTTCTTCATTAATGAGCCAACTAATTTAGCAATTTTTTAATTGCTGGCTTTTAATTTTTTAATGGCTTCGGTAAGCTTTGGTACCACCTCAAAAGCATCGCCGATTATTCCATAATCGGCTGATTTAAAGAAGGGTGCCTCTTTATCTGTATTAATAACCACAATGGTTTTGCTTCCGTTTACACCAGCTAAATGTTGGATGGCTCCTGAAATTCCGATAGCGATATATAAATTCGGGCGAATTGCAATCCCGGTTTGACCAACATGCTCATGATGCGGGCGCCAGTGCATATCGGCCACCGGACGAGAACAAGCCGTTGTTGCGCCAATAGCTTTTGCTAAATCTTCTACAATACCCCAGTTTTCAGGGCCTTTTAAACCACGGCCGGCAGATACTACAAGTTCAGCTTCCGGTAACGGAACCATGCCTGCTGTATCGGTCGATGTAGTTTCTTTTATAACAAGTTTAGATGTAATGCCATTTAAATCAACAGCAAAATCAGCCACCTCAGCTTTATTATCCGTTAATTTTACAGGAAAGCTGTTAGGCATTAATGAGATAATTTTTACATCGGAATTGATGGTGTAAATAGCAGTAGCTTTACCTGAAAATACGTTTTTCTTAACCTCTAAAACATTTCCGTTTACGGTTGGGTAATCAACCGCGCCGGCCACTAACCCAGCTTTTAATTTAGCCGATAATCTTGGGGCTAATGATTTTCCGGTAACATCAAACGATGTGATAATAACTTTTGCGCCCTCGGCTTTAGCCACCTGCTCAATTGCCGCACTTAAGTAAACCGCATCGTTATTTTTGTATTGGTCGCCTTTTACAACTAATACTTTTTTAGCACCTGCTTTACCAATTTCTTCGGTTTGAGCCGCTTCGGCATTAAATGCAATAGCCGTTGTCGATGTGCCTAATTGTGTGGCAATTTGTGCTGCATAATTAGTGGCTTCTAACGACGCTTTTTTTACTTTTCCTTTGGCAATTTCTATATAAACTAATACTGACATATCTTAATTTTTTTTAACCGTTATTAAATAACTTTTGCTTCGTTGTGTAATAAGCTAACCAGCTCTTCAACATTGTTTGCATCAATGTATTTGCAAGTTGTTCTGCCTGCAGTTAAAGCAAACGATTTAATGTTTGTTAATGGAGCATCTGTTGTGGCTTCAACAACCGTAATTGGTTTAGTACGGGCAGCCATAATGCCGCGCATATTTGGTATACGCTGCTCTGCCATGCCTTTAGAGCACGATATAACAAGCGGTGTGGCACATTCAACAACCTGTATTCCACCATCAATATCATGTTCAACCGTAGCCGTATTTCCGTTTACATCTAATTTAGTGGCCAGCGATACAAATGGGAAATCAAGTAAACCACCTATCATGCCGCCAACCGATGAACCATTGTAGTTAATGGTTTCTTTACCAACCAATATTAAATCATACGCTTTTTCCTTAGCATATTTGGCTATTTGCTCGGCCACAAAAAAAGAGTCAGGGCTTTCGGCATTAACGCGTACCGCATCATCAGCGCCAAGCGCTAAGCCTTTGCGTATAGTTGCCTCGCTATCAGCCAAGCCAACATGAAATAAAGTAACTGTAGCTGCCTTACCGGCTTCTTTTAACTCAAGCGCACGCACCAAAGCATACCACTCATCATACGGGTTAATAATAAACTGCACTCCTTGGGTGCTAAATTTGGTGTCGTTATCACTAAAGGCAATTTTAGTGGTTGTATCGGGCACGTTGCTTATGGCTACTAATATTTTCATACAAAATGTTGTTTTAAACAAAGGGCAAATTTACACAAATACAGTTTGCACACAAATCTTAATGTTAATCAGTAAAAAGCCTCTTTTTATCGAAAAAAGATACTCGCTCAGGGTTAAAAAAGGTTAAACCCTTTTATAACCTACTGTGTTAAATATCTTTGTCATGTAGCATGGTGCGGCAAAACTTAACACTTATAACATTTATTGTATCTATTGCGCTTATTGCGTTAGTGGGCATACAATTGTTTTGGATTAAAAATGCCGTTCTGTTAAAAAAAGATGAGTTTAGAAGGGAAGTGCGTGAAGCTTTGGATAATGTAGTAGAAAAACTCGAAAAAATTACAAATGCAGCAAAAATTAAGAAAAAAATACAGTTATATAAGCATGGCATTGCTCAACGAGACCCAAGTAATCCATTAAATAAAGAAAAAATTAAAGTAAAGATTTTAGAGGAGTTTGCCATCGATTCAAATGGGGTAATTAGCAGCTCTATTAAAGAGCGCCAATACGAGGGCGACTCGGTAAACAACATCATTGATTTTCCGATAGAGTTTGCCGATAGCGCATCTGATTACGAAAAACTTAAAACCGAATTGGTTGAAAAACGCGCCGAAATGTTTAGCGATTTATTTGATGAATTGATTAGTATAAACATATATAAGGAGTATAAGCCAAGTGTTGATACGGTTGTTTTAGATTCGTTATTAGCCACCGAGTTACACCAAAAAGGTATTTATGCCGAGTATAAGCGGCGGGTTCATACAGGGCAAAAAACGGATAGCCTGGCTCGCCCCAATATGCCTTCCCGGCCACACAGACACGGCTTTATAAATTTAGACCCTGATAAACATATTTTTAGAATAAACTTATCGCCTAATAATGTTTTTGTAGCCCCCTTATACCTTACCATTCAGTTTCCTGATGAGCAAAATTATCTTTTGCGTACCATGTGGCTTACGCTTTCAATATCTGCCGTTATCATTCTTTCATTGGTGCTTGCCTTTTTTTATACTATAAACACTATCAGAAAGCAGAAAAAATATACCGAAATAAAAAACGACTTTATCAGTAACATGACGCATGAGTTTAAAACACCTATTTCTACTATTGCGCTTGCCGGCGAAATGCTTTCAGATGGATCAATCGTAAAAACCCCCGAAAAATTAGACCGCTTTACTAAAATGATTCGTGAAGAAAATAAACGCCTGGGTGTTTTGGTTGAAAGTATTTTACAAACTGCTATATTAGACAAAGGCGATTTTAAATTACAGCGCTCTGAGTTTGATTTACACGATATTATCCAATCAGCTGTAGAAAAAATATACTTGCAGGTTGAACAAAAAAATGGAAACCTCCATACCAATTTAGCTGCTAAACAGTCTATAATATGGGCTGACAAAGTACATATTACCAATATTGTTCTTAATTTACTTGATAACGCGCTAAAATATTCGAAAGAAATTCCCGATATTAGTATAAGTACCGAAAACACAGCTAACGGAATTTCATTTTCGGTAAAAGATAATGGAATAGGTATCAGTAAAGACGACGCAAAAAAAATATTCGACCAGTTTTATCGGGTATCTACCGGAAACGTTCATAACATTAAGGGTTTCGGGCTTGGGCTAAGTTATGTAAGAGCTATTGTAGTAAAACATGGCGGACAAATATCGGTTGAAAGTGAGTTGGGCAAAGGCAGCACATTTAAAATATTTATTCCTTTTAAAATAGAAAATTTAAACACTAACCTATAAAAACATAAAAAATGAGCACAGAAAAAATAAAAATACTGTTGGCTGAAGATGATCCAAATTTAGGGCTTCTTTTAGAAGAATATCTTCAGGCAAAAGATTATTCGGTAACACTTGCCGTTAATGGCAAAGAAGCATTTGATATGTTTTGCAAACACAGCTACGATTTGTGCTTGCTTGATGTAATGATGCCTTTAAAAGATGGGTTTACTTTAGCCAAAGAAATTAGGGTAAGCAACAAACAGGTACCTATTATATTTCTAACCGCCAAGTCGATGAAAGAAGATACCATTGAAGGCTTTAATGCCGGTGGTGACGACTACATGACCAAGCCATTTAGTACCGAAGAATTATTAGCCCGCATACAGGCTGTTTTGCGCCGTAGTATGAAAGCTATGGCTTTAGAAAATACGCAAACCGAGTTTGCTATTGGCAAGTATAAGTTCAATACCGAAACCCAACTGCTTAAAGGCGGTACAGAGGACGTAAAGCTTACTACTAAAGAAGGGCAATTATTACGTCTTTTGGCTATTAACCAAAATGATATTTTAGATCGTTCGTTTGCGCTGAAAACCATTTGGCACGATGATAATTACTTTAACAGCCGCAGTATGGATGTTTATATAACCAAACTGCGTAAATATTTAAAGCAAGACCCTAAGGTTGAAATAGTAAACGTACACGGTAAAGGGTTTAAGCTATTGGTTAATCACTAATAGTTTTAAATAATTTAATAGCGCGGTTTTCTGCGCTACGCATCTTTTTTATTTGCTCAGGCTTTTTGTCTTTATACCCACAAAGATGTAAAAGTCCGTGGGCTATAACTCGCAATAATTCTTCTTCAAACTCTATTTTAAGTTTCTTTGCATTTTCAGCCACGCGTTCGGTGCTTATATAAATCTCGCTTACAATAAAATCTTTCTCGCAGTAATCAAAAGTAATAATATCGGTATAGGTATTATGCTTTAAAAAACCCTGATTTATCTGCAACAACTCCTCGTCAGAACAAAAATTATACGCCAGGTTTTTTATTTTCTTTTTTTCTGAAACAGCAATCGTATTAAGCCAACGCTTTAGTTTTTTTTTAGAAGGGGTTTTGGTTTTTGTAGAATCAGAAAAAATAATCGCCATAAGGCCAAATTAGTTCAGGTTAAACGAAAGTAAAACGGTTTTTTCTTCGTTTAAAAACTCTAATTTATCCGACAACATTTTCATAATTAATATGCCGCGTCCTGCATTCTCCGGGTTTTCGGGTTTTGTTGGATCAGTAACACGGGTAAAGTCAAAACCACCGTGTCCCTGGTCGGTTACGGAAAAAGTTATTTCTTCCGGAGAAGATTGGTATGAAAGTTCAACCGCTTTATCAGGGTTGTTTTTGTTGCCATGCTCAATGGCGTTATCAACGGCTTCGGTAACGGCTAATAAAATGTTACCAAATTTTTCTTCGCCAATCTGCATTTCTTCACAAACATCTACAATGGCACGCTCAACAACACCTTCAGGGTTTGCTTGCGAATTGATTTGTATCTTTTTATTCAATAGAGTTAGCATTTTGGGGATTTACAGGTGTTTGTACGTCTAAGATAACAAAAAGTTTCATTTATTTTTACTTTTCGATAACCTTTGCCCCCATAAAAAAATGCTTTTTGAGGCGAAAACAGCTATTGATGGGGTTTCTACGAGTTATAAACTACTTTTCAACCGCATTAAAATACTGGTTTACTTTTTGGCGGTAATAGGGAGTCAAGTCAGCCGGAATGGTTTTTAAAAGCTCTGTTTCTTTCTCTTTCATTTTTTGATACTCTAAAAACAAGGCCGGGTTAGCATAATCTTGCGTTTTGGCTTCGTTGCTTTTTCGCTTTTCATCTTCTTCTTGTTGACGCTCCGCTTTTTCGCTTTCCAACAGTTTAGTCATAATTTCCTGCTGACGTTTCAGGGTTTCTTGTGTAATACGTTTATTCACTAAATCGGTTTCTGTTTCCTCCATTTTGCTTAACATATCTCCGCCCGGCTGTTGTCCGCCTTCTTTTTTCATTTTCTGCATGGCTTCTTGTACACTACGGCGTATGGCCTCCTGTTCGGCAGCCATTTTAGCTAAACTCTCGCTCGACCCCGGCATATTTCCATAAGGGTTACTGCCTCCTTTTTGTT
>DATFTU010000014.1:0-8223 GCA_035261565.1 Bacteroidia bacterium | reverse complement strand
AAACTTTTTTAGGAAAAATTATTTTGCAGCAGCCCAATTACCTGTTTAACTACAGCAATATAGGTTACCAAACCTATTTAGTGCCACAAAGCGGACTAAACATGATGAGTAAACTATATTTTGATACATACCGCCTGGGGCAAATACGCGATAATATTGCCGAGGCCGAACCCATTATACGCCATGCCGATATGCTGAGTTTTGATATGAATGCCCTAAAACACAGCGATGCCCCGGCGCATGAAGAAGCGCAACCCAATGGGTTTTATGCTGAAGAAGCCTGCCAGATGATGCGCTATGCGGGCATGAATGATAAACTGACATCGGTTGGGGTGTATGAAATTAACCCGGGTTATGATGCGCAGGGCAAAACAGCATCTTTAGCGGCACAAATGGTTTGGTGTTTTATGGATGGTTTTTATAACCGGAAGAAAGACTTTCCATCACGCAACAGCCCTGATTATACCCGTTTTCACGTTTTTCTTCAAGAAAATAAATATGAAATAAATTTTTACAAAAGCAATAAAAGCGACCGCTGGTGGATGGAAGTGCCTTACCCGCCCGATAAAAATTTAAAGTTTGAGAGGCATACACTTATTCCTTGTTCTTACAAAGATTACGAAATTGCCTGCAAAGATGAGATACCCGACCGTTGGTGGCAGACATATCAGAAGTTGTATTAAAATGAAGGTCTTTTTAGTTGTAATTTTATTTGTTTTGAGCCTTAATTTCTTTGGACAAACCGCCGAGGAATTTTATAAATCCGGAATTAAAAAAGGAAGTTTGAATGATGATAAAGGTGCAATAGAAGATTATACAAAAGCTATTGCTTTAAACCCTAATTTTATTGATGCATACTGGAATAGAGCAGTTACTAAACATAACTTAAACAACTACAAAGGAGCAATAGAAGATTACAACCGAATAATTGAATTAAATACTAAGGACCGGCATGCTTACCGTTACAGAGCTGATTGTAAAAATACATTGAAAGACTACAAGGGGGCTATTGAGGATTATTCGAAAGTAATTGAGCTACATCCTGATGATTGGAGTGCCTATTACAGAAGGGCTTACTGCAAAATTAATATAGGGGATACAAGCGGTGCGTGTTTAGATTATACCAAAACAATTGAATTAGGGAATAGAGATGCCGAAAAAGAAAAAAGTGAATTTTGTAAATAATTAAAATTATGAACTGGCTTTATGTATTTATAGGTGGAGGTGTTGGCAGCGTTTTACGCTTTGCTTTTTCATTGCTATTTGCACGTTGGCAACTAACCGGTTTAGCCTGGGCAACCTTATGCGCTAATGTGGTTGCTTGCTTAGTATTTGCCATAGCCTGGCTTTACCTGGGCGAGAAAGAAAATTTTTTTACAACTTACCGCCCATTTGTACTGGTTGGTTTTTGCGGGGGCTTATCAACCTTTTCTACCTTTAGTTTTGAAACTTTTGAACTTTTTAAACGCGGCGATTATGGTTTTGCCGCACTTACTATTTTATTAAACCTGGTGCTTTGTCTTTTTGTTTTTGCCATCTTTGCAAAACGATAATTTGTAATGCCTGCACACTTACTTTGTATAGAAACCGCCACCACCGTTTGCTCGGTTTGCATTACTGCCGATACTGAAATTTTAGCGCATAAAGAAATAAACAATGGTTTTTCTCATGCCGAAAATTTACATGTATTTATACAAGATGTTTTAAAAGAAGCCAACTTAGCTATCAAGCAAATTAACGCGGTTGCCATAAGCAAAGGCCCCGGCAGTTACACAGGCTTACGTATTGGTGTTAGCGCCGCAAAAGGCTTATGTTATGCTTTGCAAATTCCGTTACTAAGTATAGATACGCTGCAAAGTATGGCTTATGGGGTTGCATCAGTAAAAAACGAAGATGCTTTATTTTGCCCCATGCTGGATGCCCGCCGTATGGAGGTTTACTGTGCTGTTTACGATAAAAATTTAGAAGTTATACAACCTGTAAACGCGTTGGTGCTGGATGAAAAATCGGTAGAAGTTTTTAATGCCGATAAACCCGTTTATTTTTTTGGCGACGGAATGCCTAAGGCAAAACAACTTCTGCAAAAAAATAAGCAAGCGGTTTTTATTGACGATGTTTTTCCATCGGCTAAAAATATGACTGCAATTGCCTTTACCAAATTTGCAAAAAAGCAGTTTGAAGATGTGGCTTACTTTGAACCCTTTTACTTAAAAGAATTTTTTACGCAGGCAAAGTTGTAATTTTCTGCTGTTAGGTTACGGCCACTTAACATTGCCTGTAACCACATGTGTAACTCCCTGATAACTGCAAGAAATATTAGTAAAATACGCTGAAGAGCTGGAACCTGCAACTACGGTTACATTACCCGATGAAGCAGGAAAAGAACCCGAAGCGGTTACTAAAATAAGCTCGCATTGACTTGCCGCCGGAGAGGCACCATTGATATTTACAACCGCATAAGCACCTGATACAGGTGTTACCGTGCCCGAAAACACCAATTCAATTTGAGGGTACTGAGAGCTTCCGTCTATGCCACTAACTACATAATTGCCCGAGCTGTTATTATATGTTGAAAAAGGGTTATGTGCGGCCGTACCATCAACCGTAAAGTTAGTAGTAGTGGTATTTGTTGGTGCCGTAGTGGTTGATGACGGTGGTGTGGTGGTGGTGGTTGTAGTAGTGTTACTTTTTTTGCATGCAAGCGCAATAACTAAACACACAATTACAGAAACTGATATGGTAAACGCTTTTTTCATGCCCGCCGTTTTAATTAGTTAACAGCCAAATTTATAAAGAAAAAGTATGAATGCAATTTTAAGTTATAAGGCATAGCTAATATTAATTAAAGAGTTAAAACCGGTAAATAATTTTTACATTTGCCCACTCATGGAAATCAAGGTTTTAAAATCGAAACTGCATTTGGTTACGGTAACGCAGGCTGAATTAGATTATATTGGCAGCATTACTATTGACGAGGATTTAATGGATGCCGCCAACCTGATTGAAAACGAACAGGTGCATGTGCTTAATAAAAGAAACGGCGAGCGTTTAATTACTTATGTAATTAAAGGCGAACGTGGGTCGGGTGTTATTTGTATGAACGGGCCTGCCGCCTTAAAAGTAACCAAAGGCGATGTGGTAATTATTATTTCGTACGCCATGATGGATTTTGAAAAAGCCAAAACATTTACGCCCTGGGTTATTTTTCCGGACACAACTACTAACCGTTTAAAAAAATAATTTAATTGAGTCCTAAAATAAAATCGGCCCTGCAACTTATTTTATTTGCCACTATTGGTATTGGTTTAGTTTGGCTTTCTATACACAACATACCCGACAAGGATATTGAAACAACCAAGCAATCGTTTAAAATTGCAGATTATACCGTTGTTGTTTTTTCGGCTCTTATCAGCATTTTGGCGCACGTAATTCGTGCATGGCGGTGGGATATGCTGATGAAACCCCTTGGGCATAAAATATCGTTTAAAAATTCGTTTGCCGCAGTTATGATTGGTTATGCCGTAAACTATGCTGTGCCGCGCGCCGGAGAGCTTAGCCGTTGCGGGGTGGCAGCCAAGTACGAAAAAATTCCGTTTGCGGCTGCGCTTGGTACCGTTATTACCGAGCGCATTATTGATTTAATTATGTTGCTGGTGTTATTTTTTATTACACTGGCCGTGCAGTTTAACCAGTTAATTGGCTTAACAAACACGTATGTAACAGACCCACTATCAAAAAAATTTGGCGGTTTGTTGCACAACACAACCTATCTGGTTGTTATTATAGCCGGCATACTTGCTTTTGCCGCAGGTTTATTTATACTACGCAATAAAATAAAATCGCTGTTTACGGGCAAAATTGGTGGCTTGCTTAAAAGTTTTGGCGATGGTTTAAAATCGGTAAAAGACCTTGAAAAACCGGGCTTATTTATACTGCAAAGTTTTTTAATATGGCTTATGTATTTTTTAAGCTTATATGTTTGCCTGTTTTGCTTTCCCGAAACCAAAACCATAGGCGTTAGTGCCGCGCTGGCTTTTATGTTGTTTACCACTATTGGTGTTATGGTTAGTCCGGGTGGTATTGGAGCGTATCAGTTAATTGGCACGCAAATACTTTTGTTTTATAAGGTTGCCAGCGGCGTATCGGTTGCTTTTCCGTGGATTGTGTGGGGCGTGCAATTTGTTGCCATAATAGTAATTGGCGGACTTTGTTTTATTTTTTTACCTTTACTAAACCGCAACAACAATGGCAACAACTTACCAGCAGATACTACAGCATAAAATTTTAACGCTTGAGGAGGCTAAAAAGCGAGCCAATATTTGGCGCATGTTTAATTACAAAATTGTTTTTACCAACGGCTGCTTTGATATTTTGCACCAGGGGCATATAGATTATTTATGCAAAGCTAAAGATTTAGGCAACCGCCTTATTTTAGGTTTAAATACTGATGCATCAGTTAAGCGGCAAAATAAATCGCCCGAAAGGCCTATAAATAATGAGCAAAGCCGTGCATTGCTTTTAGCCGCCTTAGTTATAGTTGACACGGTTGTTTTGTTTGACGAAGATACCCCTTACAATTTAATTAAAGCCATACAACCCGATGTGTTGGTTAAAGGTGCCGATTGGAAAGTTGAGGACATTGTAGGGTCAGATATTGTTAAAGCCCGTGGTGGAGAAGTTGCCACTATTGAGCTTACACAGGGGTTTTCAACAACGGCGCTTATCAATAAAATTAACGCCGGTAAATAATTTTAAAAAGCACCTCCAAGTATTAAACCCCCTCCTATTTTAGGGGAAAAATCATTTACAGTTGTTTGCCCCGGAAAATAGTGGGTATTAAATTGGTTAATTCCAAACGTGCAGTAATATTGTATAACAAATCTTTTTGTTACACGCCACATAGCCCCAATACTTACATGGTAGTTATGATACACTTTATTATTAAATGAAACCTGATCGGTATATGTTGTGGTTTGGTATCCATAACCATAACCACTATTATTATTTACCACATTAGCTACAGATTGCACTACTATTTGTGTAGCGCTTCCCAATTCTATTCCACATGAAATGTACATTGTCATTTTTTTATGATCAAACGGATACATTTTAAAATCGAATCCACCATACGTTCCTTTGCAGTATCCTCCGGCAATTCTGCATTGCAATTTTGCATACGTAGCACTATCCTGGCCATCTAGCAAACTGGTATTAATATACCCATAAACAGCAAAAAGTCTGTTTTTAAAAATATGCTCCACATTAAATTGTATATGCTGAATAAAAGCCTGTCCTATATCAACTCCTATAATTGTTCTTTTAAAATCCGAATCTTTTATTACATCTTTTAAAGGGTCTTTTACACAATTTTTAAATCCTAATTCCGGCATATCAAGACAACCATTTTTTAATATAAAACGTTGAATATGCCTAGTGGGGACCGAAAAAGTGGGGCCCAAAGTATCTAAAGGGTTTTTAAACTTTATATATTTATCCGAAATCTCAATAATTTTTGCGGCCTGCCTAGTTCCATTTACATAAACAATACTATCGTACTGCGTCTGTGCTTTTAGTTCAATTTGTATCAGGAAAAAAAATAAAGCAACAGTTAACTTTTTTAAAACGCCCTTTATTGACATAAGGTTACAAAATTACGTATTTATCTGAAATTTTTCTTGCAAATAACTCTTACATTTGAAAAGACAAATTTACACTTGGCAAACCCATTAAAGAAATTAGCTTCTCAAACTGCCGTTTATGGTTTAAGTACCATTTTGCCCAGGTTTTTAAATTACCTGCTGGTTCCGTTTTTTACATACAAGTTTACCAACCCGGCAGATTTTGGTATTAATACCGAGATATACGCTTATATATCTTTTTTAAACGTAATACTTACCTACGGTATGGAAACCGCATTTTTTAATTTTGTAAATAAAAACGAAAACAAACATCTGGTTTATAGCACAGCACTTATTTCGTTACTTAGCACTTCTCTGTTATTTGTTTTAATTGGCTTGGCCTCATCGGGCTTTATAGCTAATGAGTTGCATTACGCCAACAATGTAAACTTTATACAATGGATGGTGCTAATTATTGCCAGCGATGCCATGATGGCCATACCCTTTGCCCGCCTGCGTGCCGAGCAAAAAGCCATTAAGTTTGCCACTATAAAAATTGCTAATATTTTGGTAAATATTGGCGTAAATGTTTTCTTTATTCACTTTTGCAAAAACGCGTATGAAAATGACGTAGTAAATCAAACAAACTCTTTTTTAGGTGGCTTATATAATCCGCAAATTGGTATTGGTTACGCGTTTTTAGCTAACCTTATTGCCAATGTATTTAGTATGTTGTTTTTGTTGAAAGAGTTTACGGGCTTTAGTTATTCGTTTGATAAAACCTTGTGGCTGCAAATGCTCAAGTATGCGTTGCCTTTATTAGTAGTGGGTTTGGCAGGCATGATTAACGAAACCTTTGACCGCATTATTTTAAAAAAATTATTGCCGGCCGATATTGGCATGCACGAGTTGGGTGTGTATGGTGCTTGCTACAAAATATCAATACTGATGACCATTTTTATACAAGCCTTTAAGTTTGCAGCCGAGCCTTTCTTTTTTAGCCATGCTAAGAATGAAGACTCTCGTAAGTTAAACGCGTTGGTAATGAAATACTTTATCATTTTTTGTTCGTTTTTATTTTTAGCTACCATGATGAATATGAGCTGGATAAAATATTTTGTAAGCAAAAACTATTGGGATGGTTTATTTGTAGTGCCCATTTTGCTACTGGCTAATTTATGTTTGGGTATTTATTTTAACCTGTCGGTTTGGTATAAGCTAACCGGGCAAACTAAATTTGGCGCATACTTAACCATATTGGGCGCCACTATTACACTGGTAATTAATTTTGTTTTTATACCCAAATACAGTTATGCCGCCTGTGCCTGGGCAACCTTATTATCATACGCCAGTATGATGGTGGTATCTTATTTTTTATCACAAAAATATTACAAGACAAATTATAACCTGCGCAGCTTTGTTTTCTTTTTTGGTTTTGCTTTGTTTTTCTTTTTCTTATCGCTGGCATGGCAAAACCGTTTAAATGCATTTGTTGAGTTAGTTTTAAATAATATGTTGCTTGTAATTTATTGTGGCCTGTTTATTAAATTCGAACTCCCTAATTTAAAAAAGTTAAATGCTATCAGTTAAAATTGTAAACAAAAGCAAGCATGCTTTACCAAGTTATGCTACACACCAAAGCGCCGGCATGGATTTACGTGCCGAGCTTAGCGAACCTATTGAGCTAAAACCCCTGCAACGTGCCTTAGTGCCTACAGGTTTGTTTACCGAATTGCCTGCTGGTTACGAAGCACAAATTCGCCCACGCAGTGGTTTGGCATTTAAAAACGGCATTACGGTTTTAAACTCGCCGGGCACTATTGATGCTGATTACCGTGGCGAGATAAAAGTTATACTGGTTAACCTGTCAAACGAAACGTTTGTGGTAAATGATGGCGAGCGCATTGCGCAAATGGTTATTGCCAAACACGAAAATGTAGATTGGAAAGTGGTTGAAACGCTTGAAGAAAGTGTACGTGGCGAAGGCGGTTTTGGCAGTACAGGAAAAAAATAAAAAATACATTTTAATAAAATATATGAAAACAGTTGATTCGATAAATTTTGCAAACAAACGCGCCGTTATTCGTGTTGATTTTAATGTGCCTTTAAACGATGTTTTTGCCGTAACCGATGAAACCCGCATTAAAGCAGCCATACCAACACTTAAAAAAATATTGAAAGATGGCGGCAGTATTGTTTTAATGTCGCACCTGGGCCGCCCAAAAGATGGACCAACCAATAAATACTCGTTACAACATATTGTAAAAAATGTATCGGCAGCATTGGTTGTTGATGTAAAATTTGTAAACGATTGCATATCGGATGAGGCATTTAAAACTTCGTCTGCCTTAAAAAATGGCGAAGTGTTATTATTAGAAAACCTGCGCTTTTATAAAGAAGAAGAAAAAGGCGATGAAGCCTTTGCACAAAAACTGGCCAAACATGGCGATATTTATGTAAACGATGCTTTTGGTACCGCACACCGTGCACATGCATCAACCGCGGTTATGGCAAAGTATTTTGATGCCGCGCACAAATGCTTTGGTTACGTTATGGCAGGCGAAATTGCCAGCATAAATAAAGTGCTGAACAATTCGGAAAAACC
>DATFTU010000013.1:0-4697 GCA_035261565.1 Bacteroidia bacterium | reverse complement strand
GTTGCAAAAACAATGTCGACTATGTAACGCTCAATTTTCTCGTCCATATACACATCGCGTGCTACGGTACGGGCTTTTACAATATCTTCAGGCTTTAAAATTACATTTGGTGTTGCCATGCCAGCGGCAGATATGTTGCTGGCTATAATTTTTTTCTCATCTTCTTTAGTAGGATATGTAATTACCACTTTTAACATAAACCTATCTACCTGTGCTTCAGGCAATGGATACGTTCCCTCCTGTTCTACCGGGTTTTGTGTAGCCAGTACTAAAAACGGGTTAGGCAATTTAAAGGTTTGCTCGCCAATGGTTACTTGTTTCTCCTGCATGGCCTCAAGTAAAGCACTTTGTACTTTTGCCGGGGCACGGTTTATCTCATCGGCTAATACAAAGTTGGCAAACAAAGGCCCTTTGCGCACGGTAAATTCTTCCTTTTTTTGATTGTAAATCATAGTACCCACTAAATCGGCAGGTAACAAATCGGGGGTAAATTGTATGCGGCTAAACTGTGCATCAACACATTTTGCAAGCGTATTAATGGCTAATGTTTTTGCCAAGCCCGGTACACCTTCTAATAAAATATGCCCATTGCTTAACAGGCCAATCATAAGGCGTTCAACCATGTGTTTTTGGCCTACAATTACTTTATCCATTTCGGCGGTAAGTAAGTCAACAAAGGCGCTTTCGCGTTGTATCCGTTCGTTTAATTCTCTAATGTCTGTCATATAAAATACTTAAAAAATTGCTCGTTAAAATTAATCTGATTTACAGTTTTTAAATTCGGGTTTAAAAATATTTAACATTTTGGCATAAAACGAAAAAAGGTTTCAAAATATTACAAATTGAAACCTTTTTCCTATTAAATATAATTTCTTATTTTTTATCCGGAGCCGGAGGAGTTTGCTGTTGAGCAGGAGCTTGTTGAGGCTGAGCAGGCTGCGTTACAGGCGCTTGTTGTTGTATTGGCGCAGCAGCAGGGGCCATAGTTTCAGCTTTTCTGCGAGTTACTGATTCAGTACCGCTGGCAGGGTTAGCATCGGCCACCTGGCGTTTAGGAGTGCCCAATAAACAAAGCACAAATAAAGCGATAGCAAAACCCCAGGTTGTTTTTTCTAACACATCGGCTGTACGGCGTACACCCATAATTTGGTTATTAGATGCAAATGAGCTTGAAAGCCCGCCACCTTTAGAGTTTTGTATTAATACAATTAGCGCAAGTAACACGCAAACTACAATAATAAGTATTGAAATTATGCCGCTCATATTCTTTCTTTTATTTTATGTTGTTTTTAATTTCTTTAATAAGGGTGGCAAAGTAAGCACTTTTTTCGGGAAATTTCAAACTTAAAATTTCATAGGCTCTGATGGCTTTGCCATGATTGCCCTGCAATACATATATTTTAGCCAGGGTTTCGGTTACCAAATTTTCATCTTCAAGCACACTGCTGCGGGTTTTTTGGGTTGCCGCGTAAAAAGTTTTATCGGGCTGGGGTTTAGAAATTCGTAGTTCTTCGGTTAAAAGCTTATCTAAAAATTCCTGTTTTTCCGATTTATGTTTTGGGGCCTGGGGCTTATTAACAGATTCTTTTTCAACTGTTTGTGCTTTTTGCTGCTCGCTAACCGACAACTGCTTGCTAATGGCCGGCAGATGTTTTAACCACTGGGTAAACGATTGAGGCTCTTCTATTTTTATTTCGGGCTCTTTTTCGTTTATTTTTAAAATTTCGGTTTCAATATATGCTTCAACAACCGGGTTTAAAACAATTTCATCCAGGGTTTGAGGTTTTACTTCATTCTCTACAGGTTTTTCAAGCTCTTTATCAATTATTGGTTCTTTTTCTTTGGTATTAACTAAAGTATAAACATAGTTTATTGACGCTGTAACAGCCTGTTTTTCAGCTTTTTCTTCAGCAGTAATTTCGGGTACAACTTCTTGTACAATTTCCTGTTTAATTTCAGGTTTTATCTTTTGTTTTATTTCCTCTTTTGTGGCAATACTAACTTCGGTTTTATCCTCTATTACAGGGGTTGTTGGCCTGGATGCCGGTTGGTTTATTAACCTGTATAAAACAGCCCTGTTGCCTGCAATAACAGCTGTTTTTTTCAGTGCATTATGGTAGTTTATATGCTGGCTGTTTTGCAGGGCTTTAGCATAAAGTAAATGGGCACTTTGAAAGAAGGGATAATCGCTCAATATTTTTTCGATAGAAGAAATATGAGTTTCACTCAACTTGCCCGGGTTATCTATCAGGTCTATAAACTGCTCTACTTTCATTAATTAAGGACTTCAAAAGTAACAATTTAAAAACAATGGGTAAAATGGATAACACCCGGTTTTATAAAATATTTGATAACAATTCGGTAACATTTAATTGATATTATAGTAAGGTTAAGGTTATCTATTTGTAAAGTGAAAAAACTTATTGCCATACTGATATTTACCATTCTTTTTGTGTTAAGCCTTTCGGCCGGCAACACTCCAAAAGGCACTAAATTAATAGCAGGCAAGGTTGTAGATAAACAAACCGGCGAAACCCTTACAGGTGTTAAAATACAAGTAAAAGGCACGGATAATTATTGCTACACAGATATGGATGGCAATTTTATTTTATCGGTAAGTATAACCGGCAAATCAGAAGTAATTATTGATATGGCAGGATATGAACAAACTACCATAAAAACACAAGAGCTTTCTCTAAGCTCTGATATTATTTTAAGTCCCCTTTAAAAACAATTTTTCGAATTAAAACCATTTTTAAGGTTACAATTATATTTATTAATGTAAGTAAATTGTAAAAACAATATTAATTAAATATTATCAAAATGCCATTTTCGGGCATAATATTTTGTAATTTTACGTTAACATTTAAAACGTATAATTATGAAAAAAGCAGGCTTGATTTTGGGATTATTATTAACCATATTGGTTAATGCCCAGGTAAAACAAAATGCAGATGGTTTATACACAGATACAGATGGTTCGCTTTTTACGGGTACACTTGAAACGAAAGAAAACGGCATAAAAAACTCGGAGATTGAAATAAAAAATGGTTTACCGAGCGGAGAAGCAAATTACTATTACACTTCGGGCAAATTAATGGAAACCGGCACATTTAACAACGGCCAAAAAGATGGCAAGTGGTTGCGATATAACGAAGCAGGCTTAACCATAGGATTATCTATTTACAATATGGGCAAAAAAAACGGCACTTGGATTGTGTGGGACGATGCAGGCAAAAAACGTTTTGAAATGCATTACCACATGAATGAAAAAACAGGCGTTTGGTATAACTGGGACGAAAAAGGAGAAGTAGTAAGCACCAAAGACTACACTGTAATAAACTAAGGCAGTTTAAAAGCCAAGGTATTATTTTTGTTATTAATTGCCTTGTGAATTGGGGTTATAGGAAAATAACCATGCTTTGTAAGGTTTGCCTGTTGCTGGGTATCTAATTCAAATTTTATAAAATCAAGTATTGTACTGTTAGCCTCTTTGTTTATGTATTGATAAAGAGGACGGGTTAACGGGTAATCTCCGTATTTTACCGCTTCATCATCAAACGGTGAGCAGGCCCTTCCTCCTTCAACATACATATTAACCGTCCACACACCTTGATACGGTTTACCATACGCGTTGGTAATGGCTCCTAAACTAACATAACCAATGGCTCCTTTTTGGGTTTCAACCTGTTTAATAATTTGATAGTTATACGCAAATTCAGAAGTACCGGCCGGATAATTTTTTAATTGAAACCTGTCTAAAAAATAATGGTATGTACCCGAGTGTTTATCGCGGCCAAAAATTACAATAGGTAAATCAAGTCCGCCAACTTCTTTCCAGTTTTTTACCGTGCCGTTAAAAATACTTTTCAATTGATCTAACGAAAGGCTATCCACACCCACAGCCCTTTGCGTTATAATAGCCACAGCATCGCCCGCAATAATATAAGAGGCAATATCCATTTTATTTTTTTCTGCCTCTGTTAATTCCTTATCTGTTATAGACCTTGATGAGTTTGCAATATGAGTTTCATTCTTTAACAAAGCATCAATACCCTTACCCGAGCCGCCACCGGTAATATCAAAATCAATATCGGGGTGTAATTTTTTATAGGTTGTAGAAAAAAACACAATCAGGTTAAACTCAGACTCAGAACCTTTTATTACAATATCACTTTTGTTATCGGCATTTATTTTTGCCTTGGGGTTATAAAACATAAAAGCGGCAATTGCTAAAATAGAAAAGGCGGTAATAATAATAAAATGAGGAGCTTTCAATTTCATTGTGTTTGTTTTGTACAAAGAACGGCATGACGTATGAACTTATATAAAACAACAAATTATCTTTTTGTTAATTAACCAAGCAGAGAAATATACATAATACTAAACATGTAATTACTTATAATATACTTATGATTGTAATTTCTGCATCTGAATTTTGGAAGAAAAAATAGAACTATTTAAAGCTATTTCATTTCTGTTCGTTATTCACTTATATATTTTTCATTTTAAAAATTCACATAACAATTCCTTAACGTAGAGAAGTTAAAAAAAAACCAGATTTTTGAATTTATATAATTTATAGTTTATGGCAGTTAGTGTGCTTATTTTAATTTTTGTTTGTCTTTTATTAGCTTGTTCTTTTGAGTTTATAAACGGGTTTCACGATTCGGCCAACGCCGTGGCCACCGTTATTT
>DATFTU010000012.1:0-2900 GCA_035261565.1 Bacteroidia bacterium | reverse complement strand
GTAACTAAAGTTTTTGAATTACATAAAAAACCTTTGCCAACTAATCCGTTTGAGTAAGCATGAAAAAAAATAAATACATATTTTTTTTATGGCTGTTAATAAGCGCTAACCGTTTTTTTGCTCAAAACGATAAACAAAATCAAATACCGCCTCACGTTGAGAACTTGCCACCTATTGCAAATTTTTCCTGGGTTAATACTTGTTTTGGCGATACTACTTGTTTTATAAACCAAACTCAATTAGGCGTTACTTATACCTGGACTGTGGTAAGCGACACAGCCTTTGGCCCTTTTGGAGCCACAAGGCCCGACACATTGTACCAAACTAAACACGGAAGCGATACCAGTATTTGTTTTTACTTTAATAAACCGGGTACTTATACCGTAGCACTAACAGCTTACGACAACCATTATAACACATCCACTAAAGTAATTACCATTGATACTATTACAAAAGCAGACTTTTCGTTTATTTTATGTAAAAACCAATTTACAAATACATCACTTTGTGCTACATCTTTTTATTGGGATTTTGGGGATGGCACAACTTCTACTAGTGATTTACCCATACACCAATATGCAGATACAGGAATTTATGCTGTAACGTTGATTGCTTATAATGGAAATAAATCAGACACGCTAAAAAAAAATATTTACATCTCCGTAGAATCGCGTGCGAGTGCCGCTTTTACCTATACGGTATCCAGCGATACATTATGGGTGCATGCCACATATACAAGCCATAGTGAGGTTTCTTATAACTGGACATTTGGTAATTCAGTTTATGGAACAGGGGCAGATTCTATGATGGTTTATAAAGATTCTACAGCCAGTTATGTGGTAGTACTGGTTGCCGTTAACAGTTGTGGCCCCGTTTATGGCCAGGATACCATATATATTACACAACAACCACCTCCCACACCAAATTTTTCCTACTTAAAAACCTGTTTAAGCGATACTACTTGTTTTATAAACCAAACCATAGGGGGTATAACTTATACCTGGACTGTGAGCGATACAAATAACACTTTGCCACCTTTATTTACTTCGACCGATTCGGCTATTTGTTTTCGTTTTCCCGCCGTTGGAACTTATTCGGTAACGCTAACAACCAACAATGATTTTTACACAGAATCGATTACTAAACTGGTTACAATAGGAACTGTACCTGTGGCCGGTTTTTCGTTTATACCCTGTTCAAATAATTTTGCTAATAACTCGGGCTGTGCCACATCTTTTTACTGGGATTTTGGAGATGGTACACATTCTACGCAAACACTGCCTAACCACCCATATGCCGACACAGGTTATTATCAAGTAACGTTAAAAGCTTATAACACCGGAGACTCGAGTATACTTACACAACAAATACATGTAACTACAACCTCTTTACCTAATGCAAGTTTTACAACATCTATTGCTAATGATACTTTGCGAGTTTATGCAAATTACACAAGCATTCCTGCTCCTACATATTATTGGGCTTTTGGAGACGGAAGCCATGCAACAGGTAAAGATACCTTACATATTTACTATGACACTACTAAATTTTATCAGGTAAAATTAAGTGTTACTAACTCATGCGGAACCGCTTTTAAAACAGATACCATACAAACTATTTATTATAACAACAGGCCACCTGCTAATTTAGATTTTACACACTCTACCATTGCCTTTGCACCAAACGTTGTTTCAGGCGGGTATTTAGATGCTTTTTATAATGCTTATAATGATAATACCTATTTAGTGCAAATATATAATGCCCTGGGGCAAAAAATGTTTGAAGAAAATTTTGCGTTTCAATTAGGCGTTAACGAATTTAAAATTAGTACAGCCGATTTTTCTTCGGGGGTGTATGTGTTGGTGTTGCAAGCAGGCAACTCGTACATACGGCAAAAGTTTTATGTTATAAATAAGCCATAAAAAAAGCCTCATCGATTGATGAGGCTTTTTAGTTTGAGAGTAATTTATTATTTCAACTTAAACGCCGCTTTTACTTTAGCCACATAATCAAGTTTTTCCCAAGTAAACAATTCAACCTTCATTGTTTTTGTTTTACCATCAGGCATTTTAAATGTTTTAGTTACCACTTCATTTTTACGGCCCATGTGCCCGTATGCAGCAGTCTCACTATACATTGGGTTACGTAATTTAAAACGCTGTTCGATAAAGTAAGGACGCATATCAAATACGCTTTCAACTATTTTAGCAATCTGACCATCGGTTAATTTTACTTTAGCTGTACCATACGTATCAATAAAAATACCCATTGGTTTTGCTACACCAATAGCGTAAGACACTTGCACCAACACCTCGTTACAAACGCCTGCAGCCACTAAGTTTTTAGCAATATGGCGAGTTGCATAAGCAGCACTGCGGTCAACCTTGCTTGGGTCTTTACCAGAGAATGCACCACCACCGTGTGCACCTTTACCGCCATACGTATCAACAATAATTTTACGGCCGGTTAAACCGGTATCGCCATGCGGACCACCAATTACAAACTTACCGGTTGGGTTAATGTGGTAAGCAATTTTATCGTTGAATAAGTGAGCGTATTTTGGGTAATTCTTTTTAACGCGCGGAATTAAAATTTCGATGATATCCTTTTTAATTTTAGCTAACATTTTACTTTCGCTATCAAAATCATCATGCTGAGTTGAAACAACAATGGCATCAATACGCACCGGTTTGTTGTTATCATCATACTCTAACGTAACCTGCGATTTTGCATCGGGGCGTAAATATTTAATTTGTTTATTCTCTCTGCGTAAAGCAGCTAATTCTAATAAAATAGCATGAGCTAAATCAAGAGCTAATGGCATATAGTTAGCTGTTTCGTTAGTTGCGTACCCAAACATCATACCTTGGTCGCCGGCACCTTGTTCTTCTTTTTTCTTT
>DATFTU010000011.1:0-5393 GCA_035261565.1 Bacteroidia bacterium | reverse complement strand
TTATGCTAAGTGTTGGTACCGGGTTAACGGTAATTGATATGGTGCTTGTGTTGGTACAGCCATTGGCATCGGTACCGGTTAGTGTATAATTGGTTGCGGTGGTTGTGCTGGTTGGCGCAACGGTTTCGGTTGTGGTGGTTGCACCACCGGGTGCCCAAGTATAATTTACAGCGCCCGAGGCTGTCAGCGTATCTACCGCGCCTTTACAGATGGCGGTATGCGACGCGCTTATGCTTACATTGGGTAAAGGGTTAACGGTTACGGTTACAGGCGGGTTCATGGTTACGGTGCTTGTACCGTTTGTTGCCCCCACTATAAAAGTTGTGGTTACCGTTAAGGTACCCGTTGGAAAACTAATGCTGTTGCCTGTACCGCTTACAGGAGTACCTATAAGAGATACACCATCGGTTAAGGCATACGTAACACCCACCTCGGATGAAGGAATTGTTACCGTTGCCGTGCCTGTACCACATATGGCAGTTGGAGAAACAACCGGTGTTTGGTTAGCTATTTGCGCTTTTAGTGTTTGCGTTAGCAACACTAACAAAAAGCCTATTACTTTAATACTAAGCGTAGTTTTTTTATACATGCGATTTTTTTTGATGCGGGCAAGGTTAGGCTTAAAAATGTAACCGATTCTAAAGAAATGTGTTAAAAAATAAATTTATCGGTAAACCGATATGAATTAGCGGTGATTGTTAATGATAAATTAAGAATTGAATTGCGAATACAGATTTCTCACATTCGTTCGAAATGACAAGAATGATAAATTTAAGAGTGTAAAAAATTAATGTGAATGATTGGTTGCCGCACCACTTTATTTACCAGGTGTTTTATTTATTTTAGTAGGTTGGCTATAATAATTGTACCTGATGTTAAATTATTTAAATAGAAGGCAAAAAATTTACAAGCTCCCTATTTTTGTTTAACTTGCTTTAAAATTAAACACATGAAACGTTTTTTTACTCCCTCATTATCTTTTATTTTTTTTGGATGTTTACTTTTTGTTTCAGGTATTTTTATTTCGTGCCAAAAAAAATGGCCTGGCCCATCGTATAACGAAGGCGTTAAGCCCACGGCCAACAACCCCTGGTTACCCGACCAAAAAATTGATTTGTTTACGCTGGGGCGGGTTTTGTTTTATGATAAAAATTTATCGTTAGATAAATCGGTATCGTGTGGTTCGTGCCACCAACAGGCATACGGTTTTAGCGATAACAAAGCATTGAGCACCGGCTGCAGCGGTATGCAAACCAAACGCAACACGCATGCGCTTATGAATACAAACAGTTCGCATTTTTGGGACGGAAGAACAAACAATTACCTGCAAGCCATAAGCATACCTTTGCAAACCCCATCGGAACTTAACATGACCGATTTAGATTTACTTTGCCAGCGTTTAAGCAATATACCTTATTACCCATCTTTTTTTGTGCAGGCCAGCCCATATTATACTACAACTATTACACCGGCAAATATTCAATTAGCGCTTTCAACTTTTATAAGCAGCATTAATGCCGATAATTGTAAATATTACCAGGCCTATCCGCCAAACGGCGGCACGCCTTCGGCCACGTTAAACCAGCAAGAACTTAATGGCATGGCTATTTTTAACGGCAAGGGTAAATGCGCTTTATGCCATAACCCGGCAAATAATTTTAGCGGCAGTACAGACCAGTTTGAAGACATTGGCCTTGATGCCACTTATACCGACCTTGGAAGAGGAGGCTATACAAACCTGAGTTCGGATAACGGGAAGTTTCAAATTCCGTCGTTACTAAATGTTTCGCTTACGGCGCCTTATATGCACGACGGAAGATTTAAAACCCTGAGTGAAGTGGTTGACTTTTTTAGTGGCAGTATTAACAGCAGCCCTAATTTAAGCAGCGCCTTAACGTTAAACCCTGTATTAAATGCAAACGGGCCAGGCTACACCACCGGCGGCCCCGCAGCCCCCATAGGGCTTACAGCCAATGAAAAAAGCGACCTTATTGCATTTTTACTTACGCTTACCGACATGAGCCAGGTTACTAATGTTAACTACTCGGACCCTTTTAAACATTAGCGTTTAGTAAGCCGTTAAAGCTGTATGAAAAAAATATTCTTTCTGTTTTTTATAAGCGGTTTTATGCTGCTAAACACATCGTGCCGAAAAGATTATAGTTGTACCTGTACTTCTGTATTTACGGGTGGCAGTTATAAGCAGGTTACGGTTGCCAAATCAACCAAGCAAGATGCGAAAGCATGGTGTGCATCGATGCAGATTTCGAATGCACAACCGGGTGTATCAACAACCTGCGCACTTGATTAATTACAGGCTATAACACAATCTTTTTTATTGTTGAAACAAAATAAAAAGCCCGGTAGGTTTCCTTAATTACTATATTATGAAGCTCCATTAATCAACGTGGCTAAAAAATAAAAGCAGGGATGTAAGATTTTGTTAAATGCAGGGATGTAAGATTTTGTTAAATTTTGTATTTTTTAATATGAAAAACAAGCTATAACTTTGTATAAGTTCATTGAATAATTGCTGGCATGAAATTTTATAGTATAATTTGCTCGGGTATAATAATTATGAATAAAATACTTGGTAGAAAGAATTTTAGTTATTATATTTGTAGCGTATTTATATTTAATGGATATATATTTATTGAAAGATTGATCCTTGAGACACCATGACAAACAAGAGAAACTAAACACAAAGAACAACAGAAAAAAAGCAAAACCGACATTTAGAAAGATTTAGAAAAAAAAACCTTTATAGTTTTAAGCAAAGCCCCGTTTATCGGGGCTTTGGTGTTATAACTAACATCTAAACTTATGATAACAACAGCTACAGCATCATCTCAAGTACAAATCCAAAGAGAAAGACCAGCATTATTTGAATACGCGCTTGTTTCAAGCTATCCAAGTGGTACACCTTTTACTCCAGGTGTAACCCCAGCTGCACCAAGAAATTTTGATAATACTTTAAATACGTTGAGAGACTTAGCTATGAGTGAGAATTGGGATTATTCTACCCCAAGCCCAGATAGACATTTACCTATTTTATATAATTACCTACTTCATACTTTTGCGAGGATTAAGGAAGAGGGCAAACTTATAGAAATAGAAAACTATTCGTGTTTTAACACAGGATTGGTAACTGAAAATCAAGAAGAGATTTTTATGTTATTTAAAAAGAAAAGAGATGGTAATGGGTGGATATTTCAAGAGTTTTGTAAAGATAGCTCAAGTTCTTTACAGAAATTCAAAACACTTCCTGAAAGAGCAATGTATTTTGCAGAGCATTCCGAGTTAATATATGATACTCGCCTTGAATTAAGAATAAATATAGATCATATTGTGGATGATGCTGAGAACTTTGCTCGCTTTCCTAAAGATATGCAACAGTGGTCTAAGCACCAACTAATAAATACTTTTAAGGGTGCAATTGATCACGCAAAAAAAAGAGTAAAAAGAAACTATTTAACAGCAATTCCTCAATATTATAGAGGCAAATATACCGCAGCAGCACATCTACAATTACTTTTGCCATTATGCCTAAGGGATGCTTCTAAAGCTGATCTTGCTTTAGCTGTTTATAAAAAAGATGGTATGTATAATGGAAGGACTTGTTTAACATTAGATATGGCTATTAATAACGCCAGACTAATTACTAAGCCTGATGATGAGTGGCTAAAACCTTAGCCATTAATTATTGTATTTCAATAAATTAAAAAAGGAGGTCAAAAGACTTCCTTTTTTAATTTACTGGGTTTGCCTTAATTATAGACTTGCGTAATTAAGGCAGGTCGCCGGGCTTTTTTTTGTTTGTGTATTTGTTGTGGTGTTATCTCATTAATTCAACGAAACCTTTTTTCTCTACCAAATCGGCTTTGCTGGCGCAGTTAGATTTGTATTTTACGATAAAGAAGTAAGAACCCGCATCGGCATTGTGGCCGCTTTTTGTTTTACCATCCCAGGGGGTATCGTAATCGGTAGTTTCAAATACCAGTTTGCCCCAACGGTCGTATATGTAAAGCTGGTACGAATCGCTTTGCTTGTAGATTTGATATTGATTTAAAGTTTTTGAATAGAAGGGGTAAAAGAAGTCGTTTGTTTTATCACCATTAGGTGAAAACACGTTTACCAATTCATCGGGGCGGAACGCGTTATACACATTGGTAGAAATAATTATTTTACCCGTATCGGGGCAACCGTTGCGCAAATAGGTAACATAAAAATTGTTCAGGCTTTGTACGGGTACGTAAGCCGAATCGCCGGTGCCGGTTGCACCTGCATTGCTTGGGTGCCATACGTAATTAGACTGGCCCGAATCGGCAATTACCAAAGCCAATGAATCTTTAGGGCAGTAGTATGCATATATGCTATCGGCAGATAGTTTAGGCGGGTTTGTTAAGGTAATTTTAGCCGTATCGGTACAGTTGCCCGATTTGATAATACAATAATAAAAGCCCGGATGTAAATTACCTTCGGTTGAGCTTACTGCCACCGTTGAGCCTGTTGTTACTGTTGCCGGTGATGTGTATGGCGAAGGGTATACCCAGTTGAATGTGTACGGGTGGCCGATAGGCCCGTTGGTTTCGCGTGGTACAACCACTTTTATTTTGCCAATGCTATCGTTATAACACTTTAATTGCTGAACAACCGAAATTGTTTTTTGGAACGACTGGATTTTTAGACTCACTTTATAAACGCTTACACAACCTGCGGGGCTTTTAATAGTATCGATATACGAAGCACCTGCCTGTTGCATAGGGTAAATTGGGTATGCCACGTTAGCCGCCGAAGTACCCAGTGCCCCAAAAGGTGTTGCGGTGTACCAGTTGTTGGTGTAACCGGCAGGCACCGGTGGGTTAAGGTTAACGGTATCTAAATTACAAGCCTTTACGGTATCTAAAACAGGAGGTGGTATATTGCCGGGAGTTAATTGCACGGTGTACGTAAATAAACAAGACGGGTTGCCTGTTGGGTAAACATCGACAGTATATGTGCCCCCTCCTAAATTTGGAACTGATATGGGCGTTGTGGTTGAAGTACCCGAGGCTGTTAAAGCACCGCTTAAATCCCAATTATATGAAGAGAATGTGTATGTACCGCTTGGTGTTACGTTAATACTGCCATTGGTACCACCATTGCAAGGGTTTGATGACAGGTAACTAAAATTAAGGTTGTATTTTGAAATATCAATTTCTACCGAATCGCGGCAACCGGTTGTGTTATCGCTATAGGCTACAATATAATGTTGCCCGTTTGTTGCACTGCTTACGCTATACGTTTGTGCAGTTGCACCGGCAATGATAACATTTGATGTATCGTACCATTGATAGGCCGAACCAGATGCCGAATTTAAAACAACATTACTGCCGCAGGTTTGCTGCGTGGTA
>DATFTU010000010.1:0-7939 GCA_035261565.1 Bacteroidia bacterium | reverse complement strand
CAAATATGCCGGCTGCTATATTAAGCCCGGTAAATATTTTTATATGTATAGAGTAAGAAATATAAGCTGCTTTTGAGGATACCAAACCTGACCTATCATCTTCAACATACATTCCAACTGCATGCTTTGCCTTATAATTATAGTTTTTTCGCCAGGCATATGTAAAGCTGCCAAAGGTTGTTACCGGGGCATTATCAAAACCAAGCCATTGTATTCTTCGGCCAGTAACGGCCTCCATACCCAGGTTAGTGCCTGCGTACGCGGGGTTAGCGCCGTATTGATTTAAAACAAATTGCGTATAACTGGGTGTTTGTTGTGCAAATGAGGTAAGGGTAACTAAACCAAAAATAATGAAGTATATAAACGCTTTAGTTTTCATTTATCGAATAATAGTAACACTGCCTTTTTCGTAACGCGATTTTATTTTCTCGTCGTAAAAAAAGATATAGTAATAAGTTGCATCAGATAGTTTAAGTCCCAATTGAGTTCCTTCCCAAGGAATATATTCATGTTTTTGTGTATGCACTAATATTCCTGACCTATCAAATACTTCCAGTAAAAATTCAGGATAATAAACTGTATTACTTATTCCCCATGTATCATTAATGCCATCATTGTTTGGTGTAAAATGATTTGCAAAAGTTACTTTACAAGGAGGATAAACAAGCGAAAAAGATATACTGGTGTCTCTTGTAGTTGTATCGTTATCGGAAATATGAACTGAAAAATCTCCACCGCCCAAATTAGAAACAGTATCACCTATGGCACCATTGCTCCAATTAAGTGTATAAGGCGGCATGTTGCCTGCAACTTTAATTTTTACAGAATTAAAAAAACAAGTTTCGTAAGTTTTTACTGAAATAGTAAAACTTTGCTGTGCATGTAAGCAGTATCCAAAAATGAAGAAAATAAATATGTATAAATTTTTCAGTTTCATTTACACATAATATTTATCAATTCCTCAGCGGTACTTGAGCCTTTGGCTTTAGCTTCGTTTAATATAATACAAGCTTCTTCTTTTTTATGTAGTTTATAGTTGGCAATACCAAGCGAAAGAAGGATTTCTTTATCGTTTGGATTTAATTGAGAAGCTTTATTTAAGTCTTTTAAAGAACCTTCTACGTCTCCGTTTATTTCTCTCCAATAACCGCGTTGGAACCAACCATTAATATAAGTGGAGTCTAACTCTATGACTTTAGAAAAATCGTTATCACATAGTTTTACTTCATCTAAATAAGCATGTGCCAAACCTCTGTTATAATATGCTTTTATGCTGCCGGGGTTTAGTTTAAGGCCTTTTGTAAAATCATGTACTGCGCCTTCGTAATTACCCAATTTTGCTTTTATGATACCACGTAACATATAGGCATCAAAATAATTACTATTATGTTTTATTACCTCATTAATTTCAGCATAAGCTTCTTTAAAATTTGAGCTTTCGGCTTCTATTTTTGCATGAAGTATATGAAGCGAGTCATTGTCTTTAGTAATACTTAATGCTTTATCTATATCGGTTAAAGCACCAGTGTAATCTTTAATTGAATCTTTTGTTATTGCAGATAGATAAAGGTCGTGAGCAGTTTGAGAACTGGCTATACATACTTGTAAAAAAAATAAAATATGTAAAGCGTATTTCATTATGCGCCCATTATTTTTTCGATAGAAGTATCATACAGGTTTTTAAACTCACTAACCGAACCATAAGGTTGCCCATCTATTTTAATTTCGTTCCCTTTTGTAAAACCAAGTTTGCTGAATTTTACATGTAGTTTTTTCAGCTCATCAACTAAAGCAATTTCATTATCTTTTTTAACGGTAACTACAACACGGCCTTGCCCTTCGCCAAATAAAAAGGCATCTTTACGAATGTTTTTATCAGTAGCAATATCAAAACCTAACTCGCGCTGAAAAGCACTTTCGGTAAGGCAAACAAATAAACCGCCATCTGAACAATCGTGAGCACTTTCAATCAATTTGTTTTTTATAACTGTTTTTACAGCTTGCTGCACATTAAACTCTTCATCTAAATTAAAATAGGGGGCAGGGGTATTTTTTATTTTTTGATATGAGTAAACGTACTCTGAAGATGAGATATCATTTTTGCATTCGCCAATAATATAAATGCAATCACCTTCTGTTTTAAAACTTAATGATGTTTGCGTTGATTTATCCTGCAATAAACCTAACATACCAATGGTTGGTGTTGGAAACACAGGTCCTTCAAACGAAGACTGGTTATAAAAACTTACGTTACCACCTGTAACCGGGGTTTGAAACTTAGTACAAGCTGCACTCATGCCTTTAATTGAACCCACAAACTGCCAATACACTTCGGGGTTGTAAGGGTTACCAAAATTTAAACAATTAGTTACAGCGCTTGCTTCGCCACCACTGCAAACAATATTACGGGCAGCTTCACTTACAGCAATGGCACAACCAATTTCTGGGTCGGCATTCACATAACGGCTGTTACAATCAACCGAAAGAGCTAATGCCTTTGTGGTTTCTTTAATGTTTACAATAGCAGCATCGCTTGGGTTATTGGTGCTTTGGTTAACTGTACCAACCATGCTATCATACTGATTATATACCCAACGTTTTGATGCAATGTTTGGATGTGAGATAAGATGGTTCATTACCTGTTTGTAATCGGTAGGCTCTTTTACATCTTCAATTTTAAATTTTTTCGATTCTGCATAATAAGCAGGCTCTTTATATTCTCTGTTATATACGGGAGCACCACCACCTAATACTAAGGTTTCAGCAGGTATATCGGCAACCAGTTCTTCATACATGTAGTATTTTAAACGGTCGCCCTTAGTTACAACACCAATTTGCTCGCAGTTTAAATCCCATTTTTCAAATACTTTTTTAACAGCATCTTCTTTCCCTTTTTCAACTACAATAAGCATACGCTCTTGTGATTCTGATAAAAGAATTTCAAAAGGTTTCATGCCCTGCTGGCGTGTGGGTACTTTATGCAACCATACATCCATGCCATGTTCGCCTTTTGCACTCATTTCAGATGTCGAGCAGGTTATGCCCGCTGCGCCCATATCTTGCATACCAATAACCGCACCTGTTTTTATAACTTCTAAAGATGCTTCTAACAATAATTTTTCCTGAAAAGGGTCACCTACTTGTACAGCCGGTAAATCATCGGCACTATTTTCAGTTATATCGGTACTGGCAAAAGTTGCCCCATGTATACCATCTTTGCCTGTGGCAGAACCAACAATAAATACAGGGTTTCCGGCACCATAAGATGTGGCTGAAACAGTTTCACCCGCTTTTACAATACCCACGCTCATTGCATTTACTAACGGGTTTGTGTTATAACATTCATCAAAAAATACCTCGCCACCAACGGTTGGTATGCCAAAAGCATTACCATAATTGCCAATGCCTTTTACCACACCTTTCATTATCCATTGGGTTTTAGGTGAATTAATATCACCAAAACGAAGCGAATTTAATTGTGCAATGGGTCGGGCGCCCATGGTAAAAATATCGCGATTTATACCACCGACACCTGTTGCAGCACCTTGGTAGGGCTCAATAGCACTTGGGTGGTTATGAGATTCTATTTTAAAGGCACAACCTAAGCCACCACCAATATCAACTAATCCCGCATTTTCTTCTCCTGCTTTTGCCAGCATATGTGGACCATCTTTTGGAAGGGTTTTTAGCCAGGTAATTGAGTTTTTATAGGAACAGTGCTCGCTCCACATAACTGAGTAGATAGATAGCTCAGTAAAATTTGGGGTGCGGCCTAATATTTGTTTTATTTTTTCGAATTCTTCAGGAAGAAGCCCTAATTTTTTTGCTGTATCAACTGTAGGTAATGCTTCTTGTTGTGTGTTTTGCATGAGTTTTGATATTTTGCTCGAAAATAAGACATTTTACGGGGATACAAAAGGCGGGTTTTGAACAATAAATAAAGCGGCACTTCTAATAATTTTCGTAGATTTTCAGGAAAATCTGCTCCATTTTCTTTTTTGTTTCTGATGGAGTACCGTTGAAGTTGTTTATAATCAGGCTAAGGCAAATTTCTTTGCCATTTTTGGTTTTCATATACCCGGCGTATGAGCGTACACGGGTAATGTAACCACTTTTAGCTTTTAAATTGTTTTCTAAAACGGTTCCTTTACCTAAACTCCGTAAAGACCCACTAACTCCTGCAACAGGGAGTGAATTTTGAAAGGGGAGTTTAGTTAATGTATCGCTGTACATCATGTATAATAATTTGGTAAGGTGTTTGGCTGTTACGGCATTGCTTCTTGATAAACCACTGCCATCATTAATAAACAAGCCATTAGTGTCAAAACCTTTTGTTTTTAAATGGTTAGTTAAAGTTTGAATGCCTTGCCATGTGCTGCCAAAACCACCTTTTTTTAAGGCTATGGTTCTGAAAATACTTTCGGCGTAGTGATTGTTACTATGTAGGTTGGTAAAAAAAATTATTTTTTCGAGCGATGGAGATTTGTAAGTATAGAGTGTAGTAAGCGGTTTTGTGTATTGTTTTTTAGTATAGGCCGTAACTTTTAAAATGGTTTTATTACTTAGTTCAATATTTTGGGTAACAAATGCTTGTTGTAAATGTTTGGCTAAAAGCTGTTCAGGATTAGGAAGAGAGCCTTCAATAGACAGTGGCTTTGTACTAACGGGTAATGTACCGCTAATTTTTATATCGGTACAAAAGGGTGCTCTATATACAATAGCATTATCTTCTATTCCCCCTGCTTTTACATAATTGCTGATAGTTAAATTATCTATTTGAGGGACCAATTTACTAATCATCATGCTATCTCCGTTTTTAACAGCTGGTTTAAAAACTATATAAAATTTATTGTCGTTGTACGATAAACCACTTGGCCCAGCACCAAAATAATTGCCCATATCGCCCCACACCCAATTTGTCGGAATATCTTCTTCAAAACAACTAACATCCATAACTAACTGCCCGGTAATTTTTTTCACACCTTTTTCTTTAAGCGCTGTGGCCCATTTATTGGCTACGTAAAAAGTGTCTTCGGGTTTTCTAAAATATTCTGAATTAAGCGAGGGGTCGCCGCTGCCTTTAATATACAGGTCTCCGTTTATAATGCCGGTTGCTTTATCGAATGTGCCTGAATACTGTAATAAAGTTTCGTACTTAAAATCTTTACCCAGTAATTGCAGGGCACTACCGGTAGTCATTATTTTCATCGTACTGGCAGGTGATAAGCTAAGTTTGCTGTTATACTCGCATACTTGTAAGCCTGTTTGTACATCAAGCACACATAAACTTATTGAGGCGTTTTGCAGTTCATTTTCTTTTTTTAACTGCTCTATAAAATCAGTTACGGATTGAGCATAAACATTTACAGTAAATAAAGAAACCAACAATAAAAAAAGACAGACATTTTTTTTATTCATGTTTGGCAGCTAATGTTTTAATAGAAACTCCATTAATAATAACATCTTTTAAAACAGCTTGGCCATCTTTAACGCTAACTAAAGCATATGCATTTTGTATGGTATCTCTTTTAATTGCGTCTCGATATATTTTTTCAGCTTCAGGCGCTTTGGTTTCTTCCATATAATATTTATTGAACGGAAAATTAAAAGCTAATCTACTATCATAAAAATAATTAACTTTTGCCGATACATAATCGGTTTTGTAAGCAGGGACTGTTTTAGATACATCTTTAATATCAGCAAAACCGGCACTATCTGTTTTTAAACAAATGTAAATAGACTCATCTCTAACAAAAGTATCAGCACTTAAAATCTCAAATGAACTTTTATCGAAATTTAGTGTAATATATCTGCCTCTAAAGGCATCGTATGGGTCTACAGGCGCAATTCTAAATTTATACTCTATCCCTGTTGCAATAATTTTTTCCTGGTCGAGCACCATTTTTAATGGCACAGCCAGTTGTAAAAGTGCCATTAAAACAAAAGCTATAAGCAATATTTTTTTCATGTGTATATAAATTACTTTTGTTTTCTTCTTTTTAAAATTAAATAGTTTGCTACAAAAAAGCCTGCTCCTACAGCAATAAACAACAGCCCTCGCATAATAAAACTTATATTACTGTCAAAAAAGCGGCATATAATTAAAGAGGTAATTACAAGCATACCATAATTAATTAAACCCAAATGATCTTCTTTTGTACCGTTTAGTATTAAGTTAACTCCAATGCTTAGTATCAGCACATTTGTAAGTATTTGAGAGGTGTATGGATAAAAGTTGCTGATTGTATAAAGTGCTATATATATGGCAAAAGCAAATTTTATCAGTATAATGCCATTATTGTTTTTTTTATTTAATTGCCATCCGGTTAATGCTAATGCAGCTAATGATGTTAGCATGGCAGCTATAAACTCTAAATCGTAAATATTTTTAATATTAAGCGAACGTTCCCAAAACCAATTAAAACTTAATGTAAGTAATAAACTAATCGTACCAAGTGAGCCCAGCACTAAAAAACCATTTCCTCGTCTTTTACTTTGGCTGTATACCGATGCATTGCCCAAAGCATAAAAAATACCAAACAAACTAAGATATGCCATATATAAAAAATCTTCGCCCCGGTGCGATAAAGTGCTTAATGCAATGGTTAATGATATTGGAATTATCCAGTTATGAATCCTTATAGCGTTTGAATGGGGCAATTTTTTGAAATTGATTACGTAATTAGGTACAACCAATAAAAACATCCACCAATAGTGTATGTTTTCTTTGTTCATCAAAAAACTCCAGGTATAATTGCTTTCAACCGCATAATAGGTAATTACGCATATATAAAGCAGGGAAGCTGCATAAGAACGCATAAGGTATATAATAGGCAAACACAACAAGCCCCATATAAAAAGAAAAGCACTTAAGTTGCCTTGTATGTTATAAATCTGGCTGACTAATGAAATACTGGCCCCAACAGCAAAAAACAGTAAAATTGAAGTGCTTTCAACCCAAACGGACTGCTCTTGTTTTTTTAAAAGGCTAAAACCACATAATAATTGAGCTAAAATTAACGGCATAAATGCAAATACCACTTTAGTAGGCCTCGATAAATTATCCCAGTTATGGGCTATAATTAAAATAAAGCCTAAACCAACCAGTATAGCACCAATAATAGCAAAAGCAACCAGCACAGTACTTGAATTGTTCTGTTTGGTTTGGTAGTAGTTACGAATTTTTTCGGCAGTGTCTTCTGAAATAATTTCAGCTTTTGTTAATTCTTCTAACTCTTTTGTGAAGTTTTTACTCATTAATATAAATTACAGTGATTAAATTTACCACATTATATTATAGAAACAATTTATATGGAAATAAAAGCTAACAACCCTGCGTTAAAATCGTGGGTGGATGTAAAACCCGATTCTGATTTTTCTATTCAAAACCTGCCATTTGGAATATATTCTGATAGTAGAGCTACCCACCATGCATGTGTGGCTATAGGAGATCAGTTAATGGATTTACACATGGTGCACCATTTACATTATTTTAAAGGGCTTAGTTTGCCCGAAAATATTTTTGCTAATAAGTATTTAAACGAATTTATTGCTTTGGGCAAAGACGTTACCCGTAAAGTACGTGATAGAGTTTCAGAGCTTTTATGTACTGGTAGTACTGAATTGCAAAACTCGCCCAATAAAGACCAAATATTTAAACAACAAAACAGTGTACAAATGCTAATGCCTGTGCAAATTGGTGATTATACTGATTTTTATTCGAGCATAGATCATGCGACTAATGTAGGCAAAATGTTTCGCGACCCGGAGAATGCTTTATTACCTAACTGGAAACATTTACCGGTTGGTTACCATGGCAGGGCATCCTCTATTTGTGTTTCAGGGCATACTTTTCATCGCCCGAAAGGGCAAATGAAACCAACTGATGCACCTCCGGTTTTTGGCCCTTGTAAATTATTAGATTTTGAGTTAGAAACAG
>DATFTU010000009.1:0-8907 GCA_035261565.1 Bacteroidia bacterium | reverse complement strand
CTCATCATTCAGCCACATATCAGGAAATTTTTTCTGAATCTCAGTTGGTAATAAGCCTGCAAATATGGCATTGCGAGCATATTGTGTGGCTGTTGGTAAAATAGCGTAATATAACTCTTCGCTCTCTACTTTATATAATTCGGATAAGATGGGTTGTATAACTTTCCATTGGTCATAACGTAAATTATCAATCAATAAGAAAAAAACGCACTCCTCTTTATTAATCTCAGGCATCAATTTATTTTTCAGCAATGTGTGCGACATTACAGGTGTTTCATCAGCTGTACCGTTTACCCACTTTAAATAATTACGTTCAACAAATTTGCTAAAGCCATTGTTTGCTTCCAGTTTTTGTGTGCGCAAAATTTCGAGCATACTCTTGTCAGATGACTTGTCAATCTCTAATTCCCAATAAACAATTTTTTTGTACAGCTCAACCCACTCCTGATAATTCATATCAGAGTATAACATGCTGCTTATTTCCTGAAAAGCCTGACGGTATGAGGTATTTGTCTTCTCGCCTACTAAACGTCTGTTATCAAGCGTTTTTTTAAGCGATAATAGTATTTGGTTAGGATTAACAGGCTTAATTAAGTAATCAGCAATTTTAGAGCCTATGGCATCATCCATAATATACTCCTCCTCACTTTTGGTAATCATAATAACCGGCACATCGCTACGCAAAGTTTTTAAACGCGATAAGGTTTCCAAACCTGTTAAACCAGGCATATTTTCATCTAATAAAACTACATCAAAAGGTTTTTCTTTAACCAAATCAAGCGCTTCGTCGCCACTACAAACAGTACTAACATCGTAACCTTTTTGTTGCAGAAATAATATATGGGGTTTTAACAGTTCAATTTCATCATCAGCCCAAAGAAGGCTTATTTTTTCGTTGCTCATATTTCGTTGTTTTTATAGTACAACGAATGTAGCACGAATTTATTTCATTCGCGCGTTAAATACTGTTAGGAAAAATTGAGATTAATCTTTACAGATTAATAATCAGCTAATTCTTTTTTTTTAAAGCGATCGGCCACTACTAAATCTTTGCTTCCGGCCGTATATTCGTAAAACCCTTTACCACTTTTAGCTCCCAGGTTTCCGGCCGTAACCATGTTTACTAATAAAGGGCATGGCGCGTATTTTGGATTACCAAAACCATCGTGCAATACATTAAGTATATTTAAGCAAACATCTAAACCAATAAAATCGGCTAACTGTAATGGCCCCATTGGGTGAGCCATTCCTAATTTCATCACCGTATCAATTTCAGTAACACCGGCCACATTTTCGTAGAGACTATAAATAGCCTCGTTTATCATTGGCATTAAAATACGGTTAGCCACAAAGCCCGGATAATCATTTACTTCAACCGGTACTTTGCTTAGCTTTTTAGACATTTCCATTACTAAAGCAGTAACTTCATCCGATGTTGAATAACCACGAATAACCTCTACCAGTTTCATAACCGGCACCGGGTTCATAAAGTGCATACCAATTACTTTATCGGCACGTTTGGTAACCGAGGCAATTTTTGTAATGGATATGGAAGATGTGTTAGAGGCAAGGATTGTGTTTGCATCGCAAACGGCATCCAGTTGTTTAAATATTTCTAATTTAATTTGAAGGTTCTCTGTTGCAGCTTCAACTACTAAATCGGTATTTTTAACACCATCTTCAAGCTTGGTAAAAGTTTTTATGTTAGCTAAAGCCGCCGTTTTATCAGCTTCGGTTAATGCACCTTTGGCAATTTGCCTGTCAATATTTTTAGTAATAGTAGCCAACGCTTTTTCAAGCGCCTGCGCATTAATATCAATTAACGATACCTGGAAACCAAATTGAGCAAACACATGGGCAATTCCGTTTCCCATGGTGCCCGAGCCTATAACTGCAATTTTTTTAATCATACTATTATATTTTAAAAATCGTGGCTAATGTAGCCATTTTAGATATTTGCCATATTTAATTTTTTCCACCAAAAACCCATATTGTTAAGAAAAAGTAAGTAACGTAAAGCATAAATCAGTTTACTTTGCAAACTGACAGACCATGGAACTTAAAGATACTTTTTGTAATTATAATGGGCATTTAATCAGCATTTATGAGCCTGTGGTTTCGTTTGCCAACAGAGCCTTTAGATATGGCGATTCGCTATTTGAAACCATACGTGTGGTAAATAATAAAGCACTTTTTTTACAAGACCATTTACGCCGAATTAAAGTGGGGATGACTGTTTTGCGCATGAACATTCCGCCAACGTTTAGCTCAGAAAATATTTCTAAACTAATTGTAGAATTAATTGAAAAAAATAACCTGCAAAACGATGCACGGGTAAGATTAACAATTTTTAGGAATGAGGGCGGGTTTTATACGCCAAACAGCAACGATATTTCTTTTTTAATAGAGGTTGAAGACCTTGGCTTTAAAGGCGGTTACATACTTAATGATGCAGGTTATACAGTTGATGTTTTTCATGATATAAAAAAACATAAAAACAAGTTATCTAACTTAAAAACAGGTAATGCTTTAATTTATGTACTGGCGGGCATCTATAAAAAAGATATTAAAATGGATGATTGCTTTATTATTAATGAAGATGGCAATGTTTGCGAAAGCATAAGCTCGAACGTGTTTATAGTAAAAAACGGGGCGCTTTATACCCCATCGCTTACTGAGGGCTGTATTGAAGGCGTTTTACGAAAACAAATAATAGACATTGCCAAAGAAAACCGAATACTTTGTTACGAAATTGCATTAGCATTTAACACCTTAATGAATGCCGATGAAATATTTTTAACAAACACCATACAAGGCTTGCGTTGGATAGAAAAATATAAAACCAAAGTTTACCAAAGCAAATTAGCCGCTTTTTTTACCGAAAAGTTAAATGAACGTGTTTCGGTAGATTAAAAATTGATTTACTATATTTGCCCGCAAATTTTTTTATATGGATAAATCTAACATAGAGATTTTCAGGGTATTGTTTTTTCGAAAGAAGCATATTTTGCTTATTTCTATTATTTCAGTTGTATTGGCATATGTTTTTACAATGCCCTTATTTATAAGGCCGATTTATAAATCAACTGCATTTGTTTATCCGGCTAATTTAGGTTTGTATAGTGAGGAATCACAAACAGAACAAATGCTTCAATTTCTGCAATCCAACGATATAAGACAATATTTATACAAAAAATATAACCTGGCAAAGCACTATAAAATAGATACGCTTAAGAAAACACATATGTTTACTTATGATGAAATTTATGATAAAAAAGTGAGCATATCCATTACTAAGTATGAGTCGGTTGAAATAAAAGTTGAAGATTATAGCCCCGATACCGCGAAACTTTTAGTACACGGAATTATTGATGCTGTTAACTGGCTAATTGAAAAAGAACACCGTGAGAAATATGTTGACGATGTTAATAACGCAAAAATACTGGTAGATTATACGCAACACGAGGTGGATAGTACACAACGTATATTAAATGAGCTAAGTGAAAAATACGGAGTTGTAGATATGCCTATTCAATTAAAAGAAGCCGCAAGAAGCTATTATAAAGATATGAATGGTAACGCCAAACTTACGGAACTTATTGCCAACCTTGGAAAGCATGGGGTGGAATTTGTAAAGCTATCAGCCTATATAGGAGACCAGGTAAAAAATTATGCTTTAGCAGTTAATGAGTATGAAAAGCGTTTAAGTGATTTACATTCTCGCAAATCTTTTGTTGCTTTGGCATCTAAACCCACTTACCCTGTGGTTGCCAGTTGGCCAAAACGTACCATAGTTATGGTAATTACAGGCCTTAGTATTTTTATTTTAGCTTGTATTTATTTTATTTTTATTGATAAAGCAAAATTTGTTTATCAGCAAATTACTTCGGAAAGTGCAAAAAAATAAGCACTTTCTTTATTTTTAAAACTGAGTAAATACTGAAGATAAATTAAGTTTATTAAAAAAATTTAAGTTAGATTTTTTGAAAATAAATGATAGGTTTGGGGGGCGCAATGTTGAACGATAATTTATCAATAGCTAAAAAACTTTACAAAAGCAAAAAGCATATAGTTGTATCAACTATATTTGCTATGGCACTAAGTTTACTTTACACTTTTATTATAAAACCAACTTATACATCATCTGCTTTTGTATACCCGTCAAGCCTGGCTACATACGGTGAAGAGTCTCAGGCAGAGCAGCTTTTACAATTTTTACAATCGGATGAAATGCCTTTGTATTTAATAAGAAGATTAAGCCTTGCTAAACATTATAAAATTGACACTACGAAAGAAGGATACTTACTGAAGTTAAGAAATATTTTAAGCTCTAAAATACAAACTTCTAAAACAAAGTACGAATCAATTGAAATAAAAGCATCTGATTTTAATGCTGACACAGCTAAGCTGTTGGTAACTGAAATTATTGATGGGGTAAACTGGCTAATTGAAAAAGAGCACAAAGAAAAATACAGCGAAACGGTAAAAAATTCGTTGATTTATTTACAACACAAAAAATATTTAGTAGATAGTACTCAGAATTTATTAAACGATTTAAATAAAAAATACGAATACCTTAACATTGGCATACAATTAAAAGAGGCTTTTAAAAACCAGTACAAAATGCAGTCTGGTGGTGGCAGCAATTCACTGTCAGATTATATTAACATGTCTGAACAATTAAAAACAATTGAAAGTGATAATAAGGGCAAATCATTATCTGAATTAATTACCAGTATAAATAATTACTCTTTACAATACGGAAAACTAACTGTGTATTTTGATGACCAGGTTAGAGAATGGACTAAAGCAAATGATGATTATCAAAAAAACTTATTTGAATATAACCGAAAAATAAATTTTGTAGCAGTAGCCTCGGCTCCACTAAAACCCTTACAACCAAGCTGGCCAAAGCGATGGATTATTGTGCCACTAAGCGGTATGGTTGTTTTTATACTATCTTGCATATATTTTCTGTATATAGATAACATTAGACTGGCATATGCAAAAATTACTGAGCAATAAAACGCTGCTTATTTTTTACTCACTTTGCAGTGTTTATTTAATTGGTTTTTTAACTGTATTAGCACGTATAGACACGTTTATACTTTATTGCTTAATTCCGGGAGTAATTCTACTATTATTGTTAGCCTTTTTTTCTTTCGATGCCTTTGTACTATCTATTGTATTTTTTACTCCGTTAGCTGTAACGATAAAAGAACTCGGGGTAAACTCTGATGTTGATTTAAGTATACCAACCGAGCCCTTTATGGCAGGGGTTTTATTATTATTGCCAATTTATCAGTTTTACGGTAAAATAATTGATAAAAAGGTTTTAACCCACCCGGTTACCATAGTAATTTTTTTACAAGTTATTTGGATGGCACTTACTTGTTTTACCAGTGTTATGCCATTAGTATCTGTAAAATATTTAATTGCCCGCTTATGGTTTTTAGCATCTGCTTATTTTATGATGAGCTATTTATTTAAGAAAAAAGAAAGCAATGTTTTTAAGTACCTGTGGTTATATATTATTCCGCTAACCGCAGTTTCTGCTTATATAACTGTGCAACATGCCGCCTATAATTTTGATGAACATATTGCAGATTGGATTCCCTCGCCCTTTTATAACGACCATACCGCCTATGGAGCTGCACTTGCCATGTATGTACCCCCATTAATTGGCTTATTGTTTATGAAACGGTATAATCCTCTGCAAAAAACAATATTAGCTATTTGCTTAGCTGTTATATTAACCGGAGTAGTTTTTAGCTATGCCCGGGCTGCCTGGTTAAGCTTAATGATTGCTATAGCTTTAACCCTTGTTTTATATTTAAAAATAAAATTTAGGACTATAGTTTTTACAGCCGTAACAGCCGGCGTTTTATTTTTTGTTTTTCAAACACAGATAATATTATTATTAAACCAAAACAATACAGCGTCAGGCGGAGATGCTTCACAAGATTTAGCTTCGGTATCAAATATTAAAACCGATGACAGTAACCTTGAACGTATTAATCGCTGGAGCTGTGCCTTAAAAATGTTTCAGCAAAAACCAGTTTTTGGCTGGGGACCGGGAACCTACATGTTTCAGTATGCCCCGTTTCAAAAAAATAGCGAAAGGTCTCTTATTTCAACTAACTCTGGTACTAATGGAAATGCGCATAGCGAATATCTTGGGCCGCTTAGCGAGCAAGGTGTTTTAGGCATTGTATGGGTTGCAGCCTTATTACTTACTGTTTTAAATACAGGTTTTAGGGTTGTGTATAATACCAAAAACAAAACAGAACGAACCTTGGCCATTTTATTACTTACAGGTTTAATAACCTATTTTGTACACGGCTTTTTAAACAACTTTTTAGATACCGATAAGCTATCTATTCCGTTTTGGGGTTTTATAGCCGCCCTTGTTTATTTAGATAATAAACAAAAAGAGGATAATCAAAATCAATTGGAAGAAGTACCTAATTCCCTTTAAAAACAGGTTTTCTTTTTTCTAAAAAGGCCTGTACTCCTTCTTTATAATCGTAAGTATTGGCCGCTTTTATTTGTTCAACTCCCTCTGCCGCCAATTGCTCCTCTAACGAATTAAATGCTCCTTGATTAAATAACTTTTTTGTTAGCCCTAAACCTTTAGTTGGCATGTTAGCTAATGTTTCAGCTATTTGCATGGTGTCGGTTTGTAAATTTTCGTCAGCAGCAATTTTATAAACCATCCCCATTTGCAAAGCATCAGCAGCCGTAACTTTATCGCCTAACATAGCCAGGGCTAAGGCTTTTTGAAAGCCTATAATACGGGGTAGAAAAAAAGTTCCGCCACTATCGGGTATTAATCCAATTTTACTAAATGCCTGTATAAATGATGAAGATTGGGCTGCCACCACCACATCGCAAGCCAATGCTATGTTTGCTCCTGCCCCTGCTGCAACACCATTTACAGCACAAACAACCGGTTTTTCGAGATTTCTTATTTTTAAAATAATAGGATTATAATGCTCTACCACAATATTTTTTATACCGGGGCCTTGTGGGTCGGTTGCTTCTGATAAATCTTGTCCGGCACAAAATGCTTTCCCTTCTCCGGTTAATAATACACAACGTATAGTTTCATCGTTAGCTGCTTTGTCTAATTGCTGTTGCAACTCAAGTGCCATAGCCCGATTAAAACTATTAAACTTATCAGGGCGGTTTAAACTCAATTTTAAAACTCCGCCTATTTGTTGGTGCAAAACGTTCATGAAAATATTTTTGTGAAAAGTATAAAAATATAATTAATCGTACATAAATAATTTTTACCGCTTATACTTTTTAGTTTTTAGTGAATTGCTAAAACATATATCTTCACACTATAAAGATTTAATATGAAAAAAATTATAACCTTTGCCCTAACCCTTTGCTTTATTGGAACCTTTGCTCAAAAAAAACAAATTACTTTAGAGGATATTTGGAGAGATAAAGTTTTTAGGCCAGCTTATTTTGCAGGCTTTAACAGCATGAATGATGGCTTGCATTACACACAACTTGATGAAAATAAAGATTTAGCTAAGTATGAACTTAGCACCGGAAAAAAAATTGAAGTGCTTGTAAAAGCTAACGAACTAATACCAGAAGGCAGAACAACCGCGATTAAAATTGAAGATTATTCGTTTAGTGATGATGAAACAAAACTGATGTTAAAAAATGATTTTGAGCCTATATATCGTCGTTCGGGTATTGCTACAAGTTATGTATTCGATTTAAAAAGCCGTAAACTAAAAGCTTTATCAGAAGGAGGCAAACAAATGTTTGCAACTATTGCTCCGGTTGGAAACAAAGTTGCTTTTGTAAGAGAAAATAATTTGTTTGTAAAAGATTTAGATAATAATACTGAAACACAAATTACTACCGATGGAGAAAAAAATAAAATTAAAAACGGTTGGGCCGATTGGGTATATGAAGAAGAGTTTAGCAAGGCTGAAGCTTTTTGCTGGAATGCCAATGGAACAAAAATTGCCTTTATTCGTTATGACGAAACAAATGTAAAAGAATTTGAGATGCCTATTTATAATGGCTTATACCCCGAACAATACAAGTTTAAATACCCGAAGGCAGGCGAAGCCAACTCAATAGTTAATGTTTTTATTTATGATTTAACGTCAAAAAAAACTACTAAGGTTGATATTGGTACTGAGACGAATATATACATACCGCGTATTATATGGACAAAGGATGCTAATATACTTTCGGTACAACGCATGAACCGGTTACAAAATAAAATTGAATTGCTATTTGCTGATGCAAGCACCGGAGCAACTAAAATTATTCTTTCTGAACAAAACGATACCTATATTGATATTACAGACGACTTAACCTTTTTAGATAAAAACAAAGGTTTTATTTGGAGCAGTGAAAAAGATGGCTTTAACCAACTATATTATTATGATTTTACAGGAAAACCAGTTAATCAAATAACCAAAGGAACCTGGGATGTAATAGAGTTTAAAGGCTTTAATGAGGCTACAAAAACTGTGTATTACACATCAAGTGAAAGCTCGCCAACCGAAAAAGATTTATATTCTATATCGTTAGACGGGAAAAAGAAAGTAAAACTATCTCCTTTAAAAGGTACAACCGATGCCGATTTTAGTAAAAGTTTTAAATATTATGTAAGTAAATACAGCAATGCAAATACCCCCACTGTTTATGAGTTACATAGTGGTGATGGCAAACTGATAAAAGTTTTAGAAGAAAACAAGCAGCTAAACGATAAATTAGCTCAATACGATTTAACTAAAAAAGAGTTTTTTACTTTTAAAACAACTGAAGGAATTGAGCTAAATGGATGGATGATGAAACCTACAAATTTTGATGCCACAAAAAAATATCCTGTATTTCAGTTTGCATACGGAGGGCCGGGGTCAAATAAAT
>DATFTU010000008.1:0-4894 GCA_035261565.1 Bacteroidia bacterium | reverse complement strand
GTTTTTTTATTTGCAATACAACCTCCTGGTATATAAGCGAGTAAGCGCTTGTACTGTTTTGTTTAAACTGAATAGTTAAATCAAAAAAAGCAAAATCTTTTTGTATTTGTTCGGCCGTTTTTTGTAAAATTTCTGCGTTGTTTAAATAAGGCTCTATCGCAAATTCTTTAGCCATTATTTTTGAGCCGGCAACAAAAGGCGTTCTACTTTTTTGTTTTCTATAATATGTTTTTGCACTATTTCTTCAACATCGCTTAGTTGCACATTTACATAAAAAGTCCCTTCGGGATAAATGGCCACAGTTGGCCCAAAATCGCAAATGCCAAGGCATCCGGCGCGTTGCGCGCGTATGGGCATATCTAAATTTTTATCTTTTATGGCTTTTTTAAAAGCAGCAGTCAGCTCTAAGCCATGCTGCTCTCCGCAACTTCTTTTTTCGCTATTGGTGCGTTGGTTGGTACAAACAAAAAGGTGTTTTTCAAAAACAGGTTTACTCATAATTTACAATTACATGGCGGGTTAGCAAAAATAGTAGTGTTGGGTAACCATTTTTTTAACAGCTTCATATTGTCATCGCTTATTAAAATGGCACGTACATCAAGTGTAGTAAGTTCTTTTAGGTTTTGTAAGCTTTCAGGGAAATCAGCCAAATCATTACTCCATAAATCAAGCGTATGCAGTTTAGTTAAATTGCCAATTTGTGGCGGCAAGGTAAACAAATCATTATTGTTGGCGTTTAAATAAACCAGGTTGCTGCATTTGCCAATCTCTTTAGGTAACGAGCCTAACTTGTTGTGCGACACATCTAAATATTGCAGTTGGGTAAGTTTATAAATACTATCGGGCAATTCTTTTAACTGATTTTTGCTTAACGATAAATATTGTAAATTTTTAAATTGAAATATTTCAGGTGGAAAGGTTTTTAATTTTTGTTTTTTCAGTTCTAAACGAATCACCATTTCAGGGTGCTCAAGTGCTTCCTTTAAATCCATATAGGTATAAGCGGCTTCTATTTGAGCTGAATCTAACAACTCCTGCGAAAATAATTTCCCGCAAAAAATAAAAACTAAAATAAGTGTTTTATAAAACGGAGAGCGCATGTTCTTTATCTGCATGTAACTGTTTTTTTAACTCATCTAACGAATTAAATTTCTCTTCATTGCGTAAGCGAGCTTTTATTTGCAGCGTTAAGTTACAACCATAAATATCAGCATCAAAGTTAAAAATGTGTAATTCAACTTTTATTTTATTATCAGTATCGGTAGTAGGGTTGTAGCCAATGCTCATCATGCCTTTGTGGTACTGCCCGTTAACTGTGGCACTTGCTGCATACACGCCAATTTTGGGTATTAGTTTAGCCGGGTTTTCAATAAAAATATTAGCCGTTGGGTAACCAATAGTGCGCCCCAGTTTTTTACCATCAACCACTTTGCCCGATAAAAAATAATCGTAGCCTAAAAAAGCATTAGCAGTTTCTAAATCGCCCTCTTCTAAAGCTTTGCGTATTTTTGATGAGCTTACGTTTATGTTATCAATTTCGTGTGGCGGAATTTCTTCAACCGCAAAACCATACTCAGGCGCATATTTTTTTAGGGTGTTAATATTCCCTTCGCGGTTATTGCCAAAATGGTGGTCGTAACCAATAATTAGCTGTTTAACACCAATTGCATCAACCAAAATATCTTTTATATAACTGTGCGCCGATTGCTGCGAAAATTCTTTTGTAAACGGGTAAACTAACACATGGTCTATACCTGCTTGCTCTAATAAATTTAATTTCTCTGAAGTAAGGGTGAGTAGCTTTAAATCAGTTTGATGTGGGAATAAAACCTGACGCGGATGTGGGTCGAACGTAAAAATAAAAGTTTCGCCACCCTTTTCTTGTTTTATTTTATTTAAACGATTAATAATTTGCCTGTGGCCTTGATGAACGCCATCAAAAGTACCAATAGTAACAATGGGATTATTTATTTTAGGGATATCTTGTATAGAGGTGTAAACTTTCAAAGTATGGCAAAATTACACATTAATTTATGTTGTACACCGTTTAGCTATAACTGTTAACTTTGCCCATATTACATGGCCGAAGAAAAAAAGAAAATACCCCTTTTCCAGCGTTTACGTCGTAAATACCGCTTGGTTATTTTAAATGATGAGTCGTTTGAAGAACGTTTTTCGTTACGGTTAACACCCGGCGGCATTTTAATTATGGTTAGCGCCATCACTATTTTTATGTCGATTTTAGTAACCAGCTTGGTTGCTTTTACACCATTGCGGGAATATATTCCGGGTTATGGTGATATATCTGATAGAAAAGCACTGATTGCCTTATCGCTTAAAGCCGATTCGGTAGAAGAACTAATAAAGGCTAAAAACGAGTATATAGAAAACCTGCAAAATGTGCTTAGCGGTAACGTAACTTCAGATACCATAAAGCCTGAAAAACCTTCAGAAAAAAATGCACAACACATTACTATAAAACCATCGCGTACCGATTCGGTTTTACGCCAGGAAATTGAACAGGAAGATAAATTTTCGCTTACGCTAAGCAATAGTTCAAATCCTTCGGGTATCAGCGGTTATTTTTTCTTTTCGCCTGTTAAAGGTATGGTAACGCATTCCTTTAATATGGCCGAGGGGCATTTTGGTGTAGATGTAGTAGCCAAAGAAAACGAATTTGTTAAAGCTGCTTTAGATGGTACTGTAGTGTATGCAGGATGGACAGCCAGCGATGGCTATGTAATACAATTGCAACACAGCAACAACTTGATGAGTATTTATAAGCACAACAGCGATATAACCAAAAACATTGGTGACCACGTAAAAGCCGGAGAGCCCATTGCTATTATTGGTAACACAGGCGAAACCAGTAGTGGTATACATTTACATTTTGAGTTGTGGTATAATGGCACACCTATTAACCCGCAAGACTATGTGTTGTTTTAAAATTAAGAATTCTCTTTCTTAAAAGTTTCCTTTAAAGGGCCTGCTACAAGTAGTAAAGTTACAAGCATTAAGGCAAGCATCAGATAAATAGATTTTGTCCATAAAACATCTTCACCATTAATGATAGGCATAAGGGCTATAACTACAACAGCTCCAGCATTTCCGCTCATCATAAAAATACCGGTTGCGGCCCCTGCTTTTTCTATACCAGCCATTTCTTCGCACATAGATAACAGCAAAGCATACCCGGGCAGAAAAAAGAAACCTAATAAGCCACCCAGTATATAAACTGTAGTTACAGAATGTAAGGTGCATAAAGGGTAAATAATTAATAATGCTGCTAAACAACACATAATAATAAAAGGTTTACGGGTTTTTAATTTATCTGATAAAACCGGAATAATAAGTGATCCTATAATACCACCCACAATTAAACATGCGCCAACCAAACCCACTTCTTCAGCATTTAATCCGTTAGGGGTAATTAATTTGTCAATCCAAGTAGTTAATCCGTTAAAAACTCCAAAGGCAAAAAACCAAAGCACAAATAATACTACTAAATTTTTATTCTTTAATAAAAGTTTTATTTCGCCCATAGCGCTTGTAGCAGTGGTATCACTTTTTATAAGATTGTTTTCTTTACCAAACAAAATAAAAATTAGGGTCAATACAATTGAAAGTCCTGCAAATACCCAAAGCGTTTGCGTAAACCCCATACTTTCATTTAAAGCCGGTGTAAGCCCCATGCCAACCGCCATACCAATTAACATGCCCGCAGTGCCTATGCCGGTTGCCATAGCATTATCTTCTTTATCAAACCAATCAGATACTAATTTTGATATACCGTTAATAATATAGGGTTGGCCAATAGCAATGCCCATTTGTCCGATAACTAACATATAAAAATTACTATCAAAACTGCGTACACAGGCAAAAACGGCACTTATTATACTTCCTAAAATAATTACATAGCGGTACCCTTTTTTATCTATAAGGGTACCCGAGTGTATAGATAATAACACATACAATAAGGGAAATGAAAGTAACAAAGAGCTTACGGCTAATTCGCTAACCCCGTACCTATTTTGTATAAATGATACAAGCGGAGCAAAATTAAGCCAAAGTATTTGACTCATGGCAGCCACACCAAAATAGGCCATTAACACAGCCCAACGATAAGGTTTTTTGTACACGTTTTCTGTAGTCATAATTGTCATGTTTTATTTTTTAATTTCGAAATTACGAAACTCTTTTAATTCAGCTTCTTCGGCAAACACTTCGGTAACCTCTGCTAACGGAGGCCCTACATAACACCACTCAATAAGTTTATTTATTTTTTCTTCGTTGCCTTCTGCTTCAATATATACATTACCGTTAGGTAAATTTTTCACATAACCTGTAAGATGTAATTTTATTGCCTTATTAAGTGTAGCAAAACGATACGACACGCCCTGAACTTTGCCCTTAACAGTTATGTTATAATGACGCAAGTTTATTTATTTAGTTTTTCTAAATCGCGGTGCTCGGTTTTAAAAAGCTCATCGTGTGGCAACGATTTAAAATACTCGTAAGTAATTTTTAATCCCTCAGCACGGTTTACTTTTGGCTCCCACCCCAATAAAGCTTTTGCTTTAGTAATATCCGGGCGGCGTTGTTTTGGGTCGTCTTTAGGAAGTGGTAATGATACTAATTTTTGTTTAGCTCCGGTAAGCTTTAAAATTTCTTCGCCAAATTCTTTAATAGTTATTTCACTTGGGTTGCCAATATTTACAGGCATAATATAATCGCTTAAAAGCAATTTATAAATGCCATCTACTAAATCACTCACATAACAAAACGAACGTGTTTGCGAGCCATCACCAAACATGGTTAAATCTTCACCTCGTAAAGCCTGGCCAATAAAGGCAGGTAATACGCGCCCGTCATTCAGGCGCATACGTGGGCCATA
>DATFTU010000007.1:0-6212 GCA_035261565.1 Bacteroidia bacterium | reverse complement strand
ATCTTCGTCTTTAATTTGTTCGCTTAAAATTTTAAATCGTTCGCAGCTGCGGGCTTCGATTAGGGCAGAGAACAGCAAACGATCAATTAAAGCAATTTCGCGCTTATATCCTTTGCGCATAAACTGATAAAGATCATTTACATATTCATCTCTACGCTCTTTACCCAATACAAAACCTCGTTGCTTAATTTTTTCGTGTACCATTTCAAAATGAGCCAGTTCTTCTTTAGCAATAGATAACATCTCGTCAACCAACTCGGTATATTCAGGATACGAAATAACGATTGAAACAGAATTACTTACTGCTTTTTGCTCACACCAGGCATGATCAGTTAATATCTCTTCTATATTCTTCTCAACAATATTAACCCAACGTGGGTCGGTAGCTAATTTTAATCCAAGCATGGTTTACTTTTTATTAAAAATTGAATCAGGAATGGCAATTGATGTTTTAATATTTTGATATTCTTCAACCTGTTCAAGTTTTCCGTTCTTTTTTGCAGTAACTTTTGTTTCATTAAACCCTTTACACGATTTTTGAAAAGCATCGAACCGTATTTCTAACCAATCAGTCTCGCCTGCCTTAGTTTTAAGGCACATAACTTTTAAATCCTTTTTATCAACCCATATTTGATACGAACCATCTGCTCCTATTACAAAACAATCTACTTTGTTTACCGTATCTGCTTTTATTTTATTTAAATCGTATCCGGCTTCTTTTAGCCTGGTAGTAACATCACTAAATTTTCTAAAGTACATTCCACCAAGCAGCAACAGTAAATCGTTTTTATCTTCCCTTGTCTTTACTAATTTATGTTTTCTGTAATTATAGGCCGAATCGTTTTTAAAAATAACGCCATTACCTCCAAATTTTGTTCCTATATCGATACGAAATTTATCGGGATAACTTATCCATTCATACCAATAAACTGTATCTATTATAACATCTTCTCTTGTATCTACACTTTCTTTATAGCGGATAGTTTTTTGCTCGAACTGTACAGTTTTGCAATAATTATTATAGTACTTTTTATGCATGGCAGCCAATAACTCCTCTCCTGTTTTATATTGTGCAAATAATACAGAACTTGAAATAAAAAACAGTAATACAATTATTTTTTTCATTACAACAAAGTTTAAGTTAGCATATAAGCTAAAGCTACACCTAATAATATACTTAGCAATTTTGTTATATGATAACGGTGATTTTTTTCGCTGCTTTCAAAAATAATGGTTGTGGCAATATGCAAAAATATACCCACTACTATAGCTGTAAAAATTATTGAAAGATGTTCGATACTGCCAAAAAACAATTCAATAAAATACCCGGTTAAAGCACCTAATGGTGCCATAGCCGCAAGCAATAACAGATATAAAATGATTTTATTTTTAGCAATTTGCTGATGAATAAGTAAGCCTGCAAAAGCAATTGATATAGGAATATTATGCAATGTTACCCCGGTTAAAAATGATACTTGCTGCGCACTTTGCATAGCATTAAAAATACCAGACAACGGTAAACCCTCAATAAAAGAATGCAGGTATAAACCAAATAATAATACCAAAGGGATTTTATTTTTTTCGGCATGAATATGGGCGTGCCCATGCTCGATACCGCTCGAAAAAAATTCTAATAATACCTGAATAAAAAAACCTGCCAAAACCCACAGACCTGCTTGCCTTGCTGGAAGCGAAGAAAATATTTCGGGTATCAAATGCAGAAATGATAAAGCCAGCAGGTAAGCTGCACTAAAAGCCAACAAAAGTTTTAAATGGCTTTCGGTTAACTTAATAAAAAACACTTTAATACCTGCCAGCAAAACAGGTAAAAACAAAAGCAATATGTATAAAAAAGATTCCAACAATTACTTTTCAAAAATAATGATTAATCTTTCAGATGAATTTACATCAAAAGGTTGTAAGCTATAACTACCGAAGGTTTGCTTTATTTTTAAGCCCGTTTTTTGCGCAAGGTTTGTAAAATCAACCAATGTGAGGGCTTTAACCTCTTCTTTAAAAAAACGTTTGCCTGTTTTATCCTCGGTTATAATTTCTTTTAAAATAACATTTCCTTCCAATCTTTTTTTAATATGGAACGACACTCCATTAATTACTTTTTCGTCGCTGGCTTTTAAGTTAGCTTTTACACAAGCTGCATTAAAAAAGTCAACAATAAATACCCCATTTGGTTTAAGGCCTGCATAAACCGATTGAAAAACTTTTTCATCATCGTGCTTGCTTTTAAAATAACCAAAGCTGGTAAAGAGATTAAATACGGCATCAAAATAATTTGCGTAAAATAAATTGCGCATATCGTGCTTATAAAAATGCAGATCATCTGTTTCAGCATGTTGTGCTTCTTTTATACTTTGTTCTGAAAGGTCGGTGCCAATTACATCATATCCTTTTTTATGTAAATAAAGGGAGTGCCTGCCCTTACCACAATTCAAATCCCAGCAACGCGATTTTGGAGGAAGACTTAAATGCTTTAATAAATTATCTAAAAAAAATGCAGCCTCTTCGTAATTGCGATTACCATACAAAATATGATAATAAGATGTGTTAAACCAATTTTCGTACCACTGCATTACTTTTTTTCTTTTTTAATATCCTTAGCCGATGCGTGTACTTTGTTTTTAAGTTCTTGCTTAAAGCCTTCCAACCTTTTAAGCACCGATTTATCAGATGTAGCAATAATTTGCGCCGCCAAAATACCCGCATTTTGTGCAGCATTAACAGCTACAGTTGCAACAGGCACACCGTTAGGCATTTGTACAATAGATAATAGCGAGTCCCACCCATCAATTGAATTACTTGATTTTACCGGCACGCCAATAACAGGTAAGGGAGTTAAAGAGGCCACCATACCCGGTAAATGGGCTGCTCCTCCTGCCCCAGCAATAATAACTTTTAAGCCGTTTTTTACAGCATGTTGGGCGTAATCAAACATTTTATCGGGAGTGCGGTGAGCTGATACTATATCAATTTCATACGATATATTAAATTTTTTTAATATATCGGCAGCAGCCTGCATTACAGGTAAATCGCTGGCACTGCCCATTATTATACCGACTAAAACTTTTTGGTTTGCCATATTATTTGCTGATAACTTTAAATATTTGTTTCACTTTATTGGCTTTCTCTTTTGCTTTTACAAGATTTTCAGCTGTAATGGTTATATGCCCCATTTTTCGGAAAGCTTTTGTTTTTTCTTTACCGTATAAATGAATGTGCACTCCGCTCATTTGCATGGTTTCTTCAATACCTTGGTAAACGGCATTACCTTCATGCCCTTTTTCGCCTAACACGTTTATCATTACCGCCGGAGAAGATAAACCTGTATCACCCAAGGGCAGGTTTAAAATAGCACGTAAATGTTGTTCGAACTGTGAGGTAATGTTTGCCTCGATAGAATGGTGCCCGCTGTTATGCGGACGAGGTGCCAGCTCATTAATTAAAACTTCGTTGTTTTTTGTAACAAACATTTCTACTGCCAAAACACCAATAATGCCCAGTTTATTAGCTATATCTACAGCAAGGCGCTGCGCCTCTTTTTCGATAGTTTTGTTTATTTGCGCCGGCGAGAAAAGGAACTCTACCAAATTTGCCTCGGGGTTAAAAGCACACTCAACCGCCGGAAATGTTTTTACTTCGCCATTTTTATTGCGGGCTACAATAACCGATATTTCAGTTTTAAAATCGACCAAACGCTCTAACACACTTGGTGCATCAAAGGCCTTGGTAAGATTATCAACATCAGCTAATTTTACCACCCCCTTACCATCATACCCACCCTTGCGCAGTTTTTGAAAAAAAGGAAAAAACTCCTTGTACTTACTTATCTGCTCTTTATTATTGATTAAAAAGAAATCAGGGGTTGGGATGTTATTGCGCTGAAAAAATATTTTTTGTAAACCCTTATCCTGTATGGTTTCTATAATATGTGGCTGTGGGTATACTTCTTTACCTTCTTTCTCAAGTTGTTTAAGGGCATCCGTGTTTACATTCTCTATCTCAATAGTTATAATATCGGCTTTCTTGCCAAAATTGTAAACGGTATCAAAATCTGTTAAACTGCCTTGTGTAAATTTATTGGCTAAGTAATTGCAAGGGGCATTTTTATCAGAATCGAGCGAGTTTATAGACAAGTTAAAATCCATGCCGCTCTGTATAAGCATACGGCCAAGCTGGCCGCCGCCCAACATACCAATAACTTTGGAAGCAGGATTGAACATATTGCCTGCAAAGATAACTAAATGGCTAACGATTAACCATTATTTTCTGCACATAATTTAGGTCAGTCCCTTGTATATGAACAAAATAAGTACCATTAGCAGCATTAGTAAGGTTTATTTCCGGTAATGACTTCTCCGCATTATTTTGCTCAGTACTGTATATCTCTTCTCCTAAAATATTATAAACAGTTATCTTATAGCTTTCTGAGCTAACTGGATTAAAATTCAATATAAAACTGCCATTATTAGGGTTTGGGTATAAGGAAATTTGAGCCGTTTGGCCAGCAATTTGATTTATTGCATTTGAGCTGGCAGTAATTTTTTGTACGCTTATATCATCAAAATAAAGCCCGTCATAATCAACCCCACCATCCGATACTAAGTTAAAACGCAGTTTAATATTTTGCCCCAAATAGGCTGATAAATCAATCGTTTCTTTTAACCAAGCATCCTGTATACCATCATATAAGGGTTGCTGGTCATCCTGGCTTGAGTTACCGGTATGTGTGTATTTTCCGCAAAGCGGTGTAAATGTTGTTCCGTTAGTCGATGCCTGAACTTCTACATAATCATAGCCTCTTTCAACCTCCCACCGAGCACTAAATTGCAAATAAGCTGCGAGCGCATCGGTTAAATTAATAGTTGAAATTGTAGTGGTTTTGGTATTTGCATTGGTTGCATACAAGCCATTTGGACTATCGGTTATACTGCCTGTAGGCGATACAAAATTTACAGTTGATATACCCCAGGTGCCTGTCCATTGGGTTGTTGTATTACAATTATCGGCAAAGGCAACAACAGGGGTGCCCACTACACGTGTAATAGTATCAGTATGCGTATAGCCTCCATTATTTACATTTAATAAAAACTGTACTGTGCTTGCAGGTGCTAAACTATTAATTAAAGTAAAGCTTATTGAATCGGTTATGGTTTGCAACTCAGTCATTCCAGTATATGTTTTACCTGCTCCAACCGATTGAAAAGATGAACCAACCGGAGTAATAGATACACTAAATGTACCCGGTTGCAAACCCAAACGCTGAATATTATATGTGATATACCCACTTTGTGAAATAAAAGGGCCACTAATATCTGCCGCTTCGGCGTATGCGGCAGTTAATCTTGCGGCGTAAAAATTTTGGTCAACTGTATTTTCTGCTAAGGGTGTTATGTTTGCCAAAGCAGGCCAAAAACCATCATCCGGTGAGTCAGTTTCAGGAGTCATGGCTATAATTTTAGGTTTGGTTGCCTTTTCACCGTACATCCATGAGTCGCTGTCTCCATTAGTAGTGTATCCAACCGTTTGCATAGAATTGCCATAACCAAACTCATCGCAAAAAGTCATACGCAAAAAGAAATCGTTATACATAGTAGAATCAGGAATAGTAATGCCGGCACTATCGGGCGCTACTAATAAATTACCATACGTATGATTATTTACCGCCAGCGAAAAATTATGGGTGTTACAAAACTTTTCCATCATTTTAATTTCCGGTTCCGATGCAGGAGAGGGGCCTCTGTAAGTGTCGCTACTGGTTGTTGGCGAAGAACCTATATTATCATATCCCCACAAAAATTCATAATTACGGTTTAAGTCAACCCCATACGTTCCATCACCATTATTGCGGCGGTTTTTGCGCCACAAACCGCCGCCATTAGGGTTTGTAGTATAATTATATATATACCCATCAGGGTTTACACAAGGTACAAAATACAACTCTAAATTATCTACCAGGTATTTTACTTCAGCATTTGTATTGTAATTTTCTAACAAATACCACATAAAATAAACAAGCTCGGTAAGGCTTTCAGGTTCACGCGCATGATGGATAGCTGTATATAAAACCTGCGGTTTGCTTTGATTAACATTTGGGTTGTTTGATATTTTTACCCAATATAAAGAGCGCCCCTCCCAGGTATGACTGGTATCAATAACCTGCCGGGCGCTAATTAAATTAGGAAATTTAGCCGCCATAC
>DATFTU010000006.1:0-4218 GCA_035261565.1 Bacteroidia bacterium | reverse complement strand
TAGATTACAGAGTGTATAAATCAGTAAAAAAATTAGGCCGATTTGTTTACCGTATAAGTGGTGGTATGGGCTATGCGTTACAAAACCTAAACGCTCTGCCGTATGAGAAAAGTTTTTATGGTGGCGGCCCTAATGATGTAAGAGCATGGCAAGCACGAAGCCTTGGGCCGGGTAGTTCTAAAATAAGTGCATCTGACCCATACAATGATAAAATTGGTGATATACAAATAGAAATGAATTTTGAGTATAGATTTAATATTTATAAATGGCTTAATGGAGCTTATTTTATTGATGCAGGTAATATTTGGTTACGACAAAAAGATTTAACCAGGCCTAATGCAGAATTTGCACTTAATCGTTTTTATAAAGAATTTGCAACCGGTACGGGAGTTGGATTACGTGCAGATTTCAGTTTTTTTATTTTACGCGTTGATGGAGCCTTTAAAGTTTACAACCCTGCAAACGATGAAGGGCAACGTTTTATGTTTGGTGGTGGCAATTTTTTCAGTTCTTTTGTATTAAACTTTGGTATAGGTTATCCATTCTAACAACAGCTCTATTCTAAACTGCGTTTTTGTCTTTTGTAGGAGTAAACCATAATAAATATACCGCCCAATACAAATGGTATACTAAGCCATTGCCCCATATCAAAGGCAAGTCCTTTTTCCCAATCAACCTGGGTTTCTTTTAAAAACTCCATTAAAAAACGAGAAGTAAAAAGCAGCACGCAAAACAAACCAAACATAAAACCCTGTGGCAATACATTGCGTTTATATTTCCATAAATAAAACATAAGTAGGGTTAAAAACACACAATAAATGGCCTCGTATAATTGGGATGGATGACGTGCCGGAATCATATCTATATTATGAAATTGTGCCATTGCTGCATCTTCTTCGCAACGCGGAAATTTAAAACCCCAGGGCAAGGTTGTTGGTTTACCTACAATTTCAGAATTCATTAAATTACCTAAACGTATAAACATACCTGAAAGAGGTACTACAATAACTATCCTGTCAAACAGCCACCAAACACCTTCGCCAGTTTTGCGGCAATAAAGCAACATGGCTGTAATAATGCCTATTGCTGCTCCATGACTGGCCAAACCACCTTCCCAAATTTTAAAAATATCTAAAGGATGAAATAAATAATAATCGGGCGAATAAAACAGGCAATGCCCTAAACGGGCACCAATAACCGTTCCGGCAATAATATAAATGGTTATAATATCTAAATATTGCGGAGGGCGTTGCTCGGTTTTAAAAATATAGCCAACAATATACTGACTGCATAAAAAAGCACAAGCAAATAATAATCCGTACCAACGCACAGGCCAATCAATTCCGGGTATAGTAAACATTTCGGGGTTTACATTCCATATTATATAGAGTAAATTTTGCATCATAAAAGTGTTCAAAAGTAAACAAAACTTACAGGTTTTATAGTGTTTTATAAATTAATTTAGGTGCATGATAAACGTTGCACTTTTTGCTTCGGGCAGTGGTACCAATGCAGAAAACCTGATAAACTATTTTTCGGCCAGTAAAGAAGTTAAAATAAAATTAGTAGTTACTAATAATGCCGAAGCGGGTGTAGTAAAACGTGCTGAAGCGCTTAAAAAAAACATACAAATAATTTCAAAACAGGCACTTACAAATTATACCGAGCAAATTATAGATTTCCTCCAAACCGAAAAAGTTGATTTAATTGTATTGGCAGGCTTTCTATTAAAAATACCTGAAAAGTTGATACAGGCCTTTCCTAACCGTATTATTAATTTACACCCTGCCCTGCTGCCTAAACATGGTGGCAAAGGCATGTACGGACTTAATGTGCATAAAGCGGTTATTGAGGCAAAAGAAAAGGAAAGCGGTATTACGGCTCATTACGTAAACGAGGAGTATGATAAAGGAGCTACAATTTTACAAGCCATGTGTAGGGTTAATGAAAATGAAACACCTGAAACACTGGCAGAAAAGATACATGAATTAGAGTACTTTTATTTCCCGAAAGCGGTAGAAAAAGTGATAGAAGAATTACGAGTTAAGAATTAAAGAAATTATATATGGCAAAGAAAAAAGGAAAACAACAACGTCCGGACATGACTAACGAAGTGCTGGATGTTTTAAAACATAACGACACTAAGTTGCTTAACTACCGACAAATTTCGTCGATGTTAGAAATTACAGAAGAGTCTGATAGACTTTATGTCATTGAGGCCTTAGAAAACCTTTTAGTAAAAAATCTGGTGGCCGAAAAAGAACCCGGCAAATTTCAATACAAATCACAGGAGTTATATGCAAATGGCATTATAGATTTTGTATCTACCGGAGGAGCTTATGTAGTAACCTCGCCCACGGAAAAAGACATTTTTATTCCAAAAGGCAAAACCAAAGATGCCCTGCATGGCGATACGGTTAAAGTATTGCTTACCAATATTTATGATAAACGTCAACGCGAAGGTATTGTTGAGCAAGTTATACAACGCAAGCGGACTGATTTTGTAGGCATAGCACAGGTAAACCCTAAAAACTGTTTTGTAGTGCCCGATAGCAATAAACTGCATGTAGACTTTTTTATTCCATTAAGTAAAACCAAAGGCGTTAAAAACGGGCAAAAAGTTTTGATAAAACTGATTAGCTGGAACCCGGCGGAAACAAATCCAATTGCCGAGGTTACAGAAATATTAGGTTACCCCGGTGCACATACAACAGAGATGCACGCAATTATGGCTGAATATGGTTTACCTGATCATTTTCCGGATGAAATTGAAGCGGCAGCTAAAGGCATACCAACTGAAATTACCGAAGAAGAAATTAGCAAGCGCCGCGATTTTAGAAACATTACTACATTTACTATTGACCCGCACGATGCAAAAGATTTTGATGATGCGCTTTCGTTTAGAAAATTAGATAACGGAAATATTGAAGTTGGTGTTCATATTGCAGATGTAACGCATTATGTAAAACCACATGATATAATTGATGAAGAAGGTTTAGCGCGTGCTACTTCGGTTTATTTGGTAGATAGAGTTATCCCCATGTTACCCGAGGTGTTGAGTAATTTTGTTTGCTCCTTACGTCCTAACGAAGAGAAACTTTGTTTTTCGGCTGTGTTTGAAATGGATGAGCATGCCAACGTGGTAAAAGAATGGTTTGGTAAAACAATTATTTTTTCTGACCGCAGGTTTGCTTACGAAGAAGTACAGGAAATTATTGAAACAGGTAAAGGCGATTATCAAGAAGAGATTTTAACCTTAGATAGACTGGCAAAAAAATTACGTGCAGAGCGTACTAAAGATGGTTCTATATTTTTTGATAAAGAAGAGGTAAAATTCAATTTAGATAAAGATGGTACACCAACCGGAGTTTATTTTAAAGTGCAAAAAGACTCTAACAAACTGATTGAAGACTTTATGTTACTTGCCAACAGACAAGTAGCAACAGTTTTGAGTAAAGCGCTTCCTAAAAAGAACGATAAAAATCCTCAAAAAAATGCTAAAGGGCCTGCAGTTGTTTATCGTGTGCACGATGCACCTGCCAGTGACAAACTAACCGACTTAAATAACTTTGTACACAAGTTTGGTTATGCTATAAATATTCAAAGTAAAAAAACTACAACACAATCTATTAATAAATTATTGGTAGATGTGAAGGGTAAACCGGAAGCAGGTACTATTGAAATACTTGCCATACGCTCTATGCCAAAAGCGGTTTATAGTATTGAAAACATTGGGCATTACGGCTTAGGATTTGATTTTTACACGCACTTTACCTCTCCTATTCGTCGTTACCCCGATATGATGGTGCATCGTTTATTGGAGGCGTATCTTAAACATACCACCTATAGTAATGCTGAAGAGTTGGAAACTTTTAGCAAGCACTCATCTGCCCGAGAAAAACTGGCTGCCGAAGCTGAACGCGCCTCTATTAAATACAAACAAGTTGAGTTCTTAAAAGATAAGGTTGGGCATATTTTTGAAGCCATGATTTCGGGCGTTACCGAGTGGGGTTTATATGCCGAAATTATCGAGAACAAATGCGAGGGCCTTATACGCGCCCGCGATATGAAAGACGATTTTTACACCTACGATGAAGATAATTATTGCTATGTGGGCCGCCGTACTAAAAAAGTATTTGCCCTGGGCGATAAGGTTTTAATTGAAATTAAAAATGCCGACATGATTAAGAAACAACTTGATTTTGTTTTGGTAGATAC
>DATFTU010000005.1:0-3139 GCA_035261565.1 Bacteroidia bacterium | reverse complement strand
AGTGGGCCTATAAAATTATTGAAGCCAAAACATTTGCTTACAATAAAACCTGGAAAGAAAAATTACAAAACGCTCACCTGCTTAATGCACAGGAGTTTTGGAAACTGCATGTTGATTTTGGTAAATTTACCGGACGAACTGTAAATCAGTTTTTAAAAGGAAAGAAATATAAACCAGGTTTAATTGCCTCGCATGGGCAAACTATTTTTCATCAGCCGCAAAACGGTTTTACCTGTCAAATTAGTGATGGAGCCTCTATAGCCGCTTTAACAGGCATAACTACCGCTTGCGATTTTAGAAGTACCGATGTTGCCCTGGGTGGACAAGGAGCACCTTTAGTACCTATTGGCGATGAAATGCTTTTTACAGATTATAATGCTTGTTTAAATATTGGTGGCATAGCCAATATATCGTTTACACACAAAAAGCAACGTTTGGCTTTTGATATTTGTCCAACTAATTTAGTGTTTAATTTTTATGCAGCTAAAACGGGATTGGCTTATGATAAAGGTGGTAAATTAGCCTCAAAAGGAAAAGTTAATCAAGCTCTTCTAAAAAAACTGAACGCACTTTCTTTCTACAAAAATTTTAAAGCAAAATCGTTAGGAAGAGAGTGGATTGATAAAAAAGTAATTGCTTTGTTAGAAAGCGAAAATATTTCAATACCTGATAAACTGGCAACCGCAGTTGAGCATAGCGCTTTTCAAACAGCCAGAGTACTTAATTATTTTGGTATTAAAAATGTATTACTAACTGGTGGCGGGGCTTATAATACTTATTTTATAAAACGAATAAAACATTATACAAGCTGCCAACTTATTTTGCCCGATGATAAAACCATACAGTTTAAAGAGGCTTTAATATTTGGTTTTTTAGGTGTATTGCGTTTACATAACGAAGCCAATTGTCTGAAGCAAGTTACAGGAGCCAGTAAAAATAATTGTGGCGGGGCTTTGTACTTTGCATAAAAAAACCTCCCTATTGCTAAGGAGGTTTAGGATTTAAAAACTTTAGTTATTATTTAGCGTAGCTGGTAGCCCTTGTTTCGCGGATAACGGTAACTTTTACCTGCCCAGGATAAGTCATTTCAGTTTGAATTTTTTGTGAAATTTCAAAGGCCAGTTTTTCCGCATTTTGGTCGGTTACTTTATCAGATGAAACCAATACACGCAATTCTCTTCCGGCCTGAATGGCATAGGTTTTTTCAACCCCCGGATATGATAAAGCTACACTTTCTAAATCTTTCAAGCGTTTCATATACTGTTCAGCCATTTCTCGGCGGGCACCTGGGCGGGCACCGCTAATAGCATCACATATTTGAACAATTGGCGACAGCATGCTGGTCATTTCAATCTCATCGTGGTGAGCACCAATGGCATTACAAACCTCAGGTTTTTCTTTATGTTTTTCTGCCAGTTTCATTCCGTAAATGGCGTGTGGCAGTTCTAACTCTTCGTCAGAAACTTTACCAATATCGTGTAATAAACCGGCACGTTTTGCCATTTTAGGGTCTAAGCCCATTTCGGCAGCCATAACTGCACAAAGATTTGCCACCTCACGACTGTGTTGTAATAAATTTTGTCCGTACGATGAGCGGTATTTCATTTTACCAACATGACGAACTAACTCAGAATGTAAACCATGAATCCCTAAATCAATACAGGTACGTTTACCAGTTTCAATAATTTCTTCTTCAATTTGTTTTTTCACTTTTTCAACCACCTCTTCAATACGTGCCGGGTGAATACGCCCGTCTAATGCCAATTGGTGCATAGCCAAACGGGCAACTTCGCGGCGGATTGGATCGAAGCAGCTAAAAATAATAGCCTCAGGGGTGTCATCAATAATAACCTCCACACCGGTTGCAGCTTCAAAAGCACGTATATTACGTCCTTCTCTACCAATAATACGGCCTTTCATTTCATCCCCTTCAATATGGAAAACAGTTACCGAGTTTTCAACTGCATGCTCTGCTCCCACCCGTTGCAGCGCTTGTATTACAATTTTTTTAGCTTCTTTATTGGCATTAAGCTTGGCTTCATCCATAATGTCTTTAACAAAACTCATGGCCTCAGTTCTTGCCTCGCCTTTAATGGTTTCAATTAGTTGTTCTTTAGCTTCGGCAGCACGTAAGCCCGAAATAGCTTCCAGTTGTTGCACCTGTTTTGCATGTGCTTTTTCAACCTCTTCCTGCTTTTTGTTAATGGCATCTAATTGTTGAGTTACCTGATTTTTGATTTTTTCAGCCTCTTGCTGCTTACGGTTAGCTTCGTCATTCTTTTTGTTCAGGTCAGTTTCTTTTTGTTTAATGTTATGTTCTCTTTTTTGAAGTTCCTGGTTTTTTTCGGCAACTTGTTTATCATGTTGAGTTTTTAACTGAAAAAACTTCTCTTTTGCCTGAAGTATTTTTTCTTGTTTAACAGCTTCGTTTTTTAACTCAGCTTCTTTAATAAGGTTTTCTTTTTCTTGCTGGCCGGTTTTGTTTAGGCGAGAGTTTGCAAGAATAAACCCAACAACCAGTCCACCTATTAAGGCTACTGATATGGCAATAATGGCTATAATTATGTTCATATATATTTAGTTTGTGGCTACAAACCAAACCTATACTGAAAAGAAATTGTATTAAGCCTGCACTTTTTTAGCGTGGTTTTCAACCATGCTGTTAAGCTCGTTTAAAAGCGTTTGTAAGCGGTGTATCTCTGAGGCTTGCTGTTGCTTGGTTTTTAGCAGTTCGGTAACCATTTGCAGGCTAACCATGGCAAGTAAGTCGCGTTTTTCTTTAACGGGATAGTTTTTTTCAAATTCAGAAATATGTTCATTAATAAATGAGGATGCCTGCTCAACCATATCATGGTCAGCCGCATCTAACGTTAGCTGGTAACTTAGTCCTGCTATTGTTATGTTTACCGAAGTTTTACTCATCATTTATTTATTTTTTATTCGCTTAACAACGCTATACAATTTTCAATTTCACGTATCAGTTCGTTTATAGCCTGTTTGGCTGCAGTTTTATCTTTTACCTGCAACATTAATGTTTGCGCTAATTTAATATTTTTATTAGTATGCTCCAAATTATAAATATCATTTTTTTGATTTTCAATTACTTGAGTAAGACTATTTAAAGTTTCGTTAGCGGCTT
>DATFTU010000004.1:0-8738 GCA_035261565.1 Bacteroidia bacterium | reverse complement strand
TATTGGCGGATATTGTTTTTTAGCAAAGTACCATTTTGCCCATAGTCGTATACGGCACTTAAACCATCGTAAATTTCGCTGCTCTGAAAAATAAACCCATACTCTTTGCAATGAGATATCAGGTTTTTAAATAAGTCTTCTTGATTGCTCATGGGCGCAAAAATAGCAATTTACCACGTAATTGTTACTTCCTATAAAAATTCATCTCATCTACATAAGCAGCAACCTTTTCAGGCATAAAACAGGTTACATCTTTTTTATCAAGAATAGCTTTCCGGATAAAAGAAGAAGAAATTTCCATTACCGGAGCCTCGGTTATTTTTATATTAGGGTGATTTATAAAATCGCCTGCATGGCTTTGCTGACGGGGATATACATAGATGGAATGTTTTTCTAAAATCTGCTCGTAGTTTTTCCATTTATTAAAATTTTGCAGATTATCCATGCCCATAATAAGGCTAAAATTTTTCTTCGGATATTTTTCTTTCAGGTGAGCTAAGGTATTTATCGTATAAGATGGTTGAGAAAGTTTAAACTCAATATCGCTGGCTTTAAACTTGGGGTAATTTTCCGTAGCCAATTTTACCATATATAAACGATGGTTTTGCGCTAATAAACTTTGTTTTTCTTTTAACGGATTGTGGGGCGATACCACAAACCATACTTCATCTAAATCGGTAAAAGAAACCATATAATTTGCTAAAGCCAGGTGCCCGATATGGATTGGGTTAAACGAACCGAAAAACAAACCTGTTTTTTTCACTAAAACTTTTTATTTTGATTGAAAGGTTTGGTTGCTTTTTGTATGGCGGTTAAAATACTTTTTGTTTTGTCAGCATCATTTAATGTATTAATAGCCGTTTGTATATCTGTATCCCATTTTAAAGAGGCAGCAACGCGCCCACTCAGGTAATAAAAACGAGATACAATTTCATCGTCTATCATTCGTTTTATTTCGGGTTTAAACTTTTGTAAATCATCTTTTTTTCTGTCCATCAGCTTTTTCTGCAACTGGTTAAATTCATTTTCTATATCTGCAAAGTACTTATCGTTTTCAGCACTCTTTTTTAAAACCTCTAAGTCTTCTTCGCTATTGGTTTTATAGCTATAATCCTTGTCTTTTAAAAAGGTTATAAAATCACTGTAATCATTATCGCTAATAGTAAAGGTTTGTGCGTCTCCATTTAATTTCGGGTTTTTAATTACGTACTGCGTTACAAAATCAAAAATTAAATTTTTAGCCACTAACTCGTAGGTAATTTCGCTCATAGTTTGTGGTTCGGTTTGTACATCAGGCAATACGCCTGCACCATCATACACAATCCTTCCGTTACGGGTTTTAAATGCTGTTATTAATGAATCGGGCACATGGTCAACGCTGCCATCTTTATTGCGGTGCGAATAATCTAATGCTTGTATACATCTTCCGCTGGGGATATAATATTTTGCAACGGTTACTTTTAATTGTGCATTATAAATAAGTGGTTTGGTTTGTTGTACAAGGCCTTTTCCGTAGGTACGCTGGCCAATAATAACAGCCCTGTCTAAATCCTGTAACGAACCCGAAACAATTTCTGAAGCCGAAGCTGAATTTCTATCTACCACAACTGCCAATGGCATAGTTACATCAACCGGATTGTTTACAGTTTTAAAAGTCTGCATCCATTCTTTAGCACGCCCTTTGGTAACTGCTACATCCGTTCCTTTTTCTACAAACAAATTCACAATATCAACAGCCTGTGTAAGTAAGCCACCGGGGTTGTCTCGCAAATCAAGTACAAGTGCCTTACAACTGTTTTCGCTCTTTAGTTTAAGCAAAGCGGCTTTAACTTCAGCAGCAGCAGTTGGTGTAAAACCGGTAAGCTTTATGTAGCCGGTTTCTTTATCAATCATGCCAAAATAAGGCACATCTTTTACTTTAATATCTTCGCGTATAATATTAAACTCAATAGGTTTTGTAACTCCCGGCCTTTCTACTAAAAGTTTAACCGTTGTTCCCGATTGGCCTTTCATCAGTTTACTTATCTCATCTGATGTTTTACCTTTTACAGCAATATCATTTATCTGTATAATAACATCGCCTGCTTTTATGCCGGCTTTTAATGCGGGCGAGTTTTCATAAGGTTCGGTAATTAGTACTTTGTCTTTTATTTCGCGCACAGCAGCGCCAATACCACCATATTGCCCCGTGGTTACAATTTTATAATCTTCGATATCATTTTCGGTATAATATTCGGTATAGGGGTCCAACGATTGCAGCATGGCATCCGATGCCGTTTTTATCAATTCTCCGGGTTTGGTATCATCTACATAATATAAGTTCACTTCTTTAAAAAGCGAGGTAAAAATGTCCAGGTTTTTAGCCACTTCAAATAAATCTTCGGTAAATGCAACTGAAATAACACTTACTGAAACAATAACCGGAAGCCCTATTGCTAAAAATAATTTACGCCTTTTAGTCATGATAAAAATTACTTGCCATAAAGGTACGTTTTATATTTAATTTACCCTATTAGCCAATAGTTGCAGGGCTTGCACCACATTTTCCTTTAGTTCATCAAAAGCAATAATTTGTTTAGAGGTGTATATCAGATAAATATGGATGCTTTTTTGCTTTTCTGCAAGATGTTCGTACAAAAGGTGTTTGTGGTTACGGTAAACCTCGCGCATTCTTCGTTTAATCACATTACGGTCAACCGCCTTTTTAAAGTTACGTTTGGGTACCGAAAACACTACACGGCATGCCGGATAAGTGCTTTGAGGCACTTCAATAAAAAGTATTTTAATGTTGTTGCAATGTAAATGTTTACCGTTTTCGTAAACATTCTCAAGGGCAGCGTGCCCATAAAGTCGCTCTTCTTTTTTAAAAGTAAAGCGCATTAAAATTTAGCGTTTGTTTACCTCGCGAATATAATTTTCCAAAGCCATTACCATGCTTGGAGTTTGCGGATTTGGTGCTGCTATATCTATACGCAATTTTTGTGCACGCACAGCTTCGGCAGTAGCAGCCCCAAAAACAGCAATACGGGTTTCTCCCTGTTTAAAATTAGGGAAATTTTTAGCTAACGATTTAATTCCGGCAGGGGTAAAAAACACCAATACATCGTAATTAAGCGCACCTTTTAAATCGCTCATATCAGCGCTAATTGTACGGTAAATAACCGCTTTTTTATAGCGTAATTTCAACAAATCAAGTACATCAATAATTTTTTCTTCGCGGTGCACATCGGCAACCGGTAATAAAAAATGCTCTTCTTTATTTTTACGTAGCGATTCGGCTAAATCTGAAATGGTTCCGTTGCCAAAAAATATTTTACGCTTACGGTACTGAATATATTTTTGCAAATAATAAGCCGTTGCTTCGTTCAAGCAAAAATACTTGGTAGTTTCAGGCACGTTGTAACGCATTTCGGCACACACTCTAAAAAAATGATCAACCGCATTACGGCTGGTAAGTATAACCGCATTATGCTCAGTTAGGTTTATACGTTGTTGCCTGAATTCTTTAGATGTTATTCCTTCTATTTTAATAAAATGCCTGAAATCAACTTTTATATTCAGTCTGCGAGCTAACTCAACGTATGGGTTTTTATCATTTTCAGGCTTTGGCTGAGAAATTAAAAGCGTTCTTACTTTGGCTTTTACAACATTTTTATCAGGGTATACAACCTGAGGTGGCGTTTGTGGTATAACAATTTTAGGTTCTTTTACCGGTTTAGGTAAAACAATTTTTTCAATTTTTGCAGGAGGGGCTTTTTTAGCAACTATTTTCTTTACGGGTTTGGCAATTTTTTTAAGCGGTTTTTTAACTGTAACCGGTTTCTTTTTTTTAGAAACAACTTTTTTAGTCGTAGTTTTTTTAGCTTTAGTCGCCACTTTTTTAGCCGCAGGTTTCGAAGCCTTTTGTACTGCTTTCTTGCTTTTTATTTTACCTTTTTTTATAGCCTTTTTTTTAACCGCCATACTTTAAATTTACTTTAGCCTTTTAGCAATCAGCTATTTACAATTAGTTTAACAAAAACAGCTAATGGTATAATTTCTACGGCGCAAAGATACAAAACTAAATGAAATAGCGAAAAACCATATACCGTGAACCCCAAAACAAGGGTTTTTATAACTCTAATGCCATAAATAAGCCCCAATATGCTAATACCCAACGGAAAAATATAAGCAGGCGGTATGTTTGAATACTGCAATAAAAGGCAGCAAATAAGCATAATTAATGCGCCTATATATGTGCCAAATGCGTATTGAAAAAATAAATCTTCGGCTGCATTTTTTTCTTTTACCATAGCTCCAAGTGCCTGGTTTAAAACCCGCCTGCCAATAATTATGATGGCTAATAAAATAACCGATATGAGTTTTATTATGTTAGCAGATACACTTGCAAACCAACCTTGGTAAACACATAAATCGGTAAAAAAAATGCCCCCGCATATCATATAAATTAAAAAAAGAAATAAGGAGAACGATTTTACCAAAGAATGCCCCTCTCTTTGTATTTGCTGCGATGCGCTGTAACTTACTACCGAAGAGAAAACCAATAGTGTTTTTTTATAAAAACGTAAATAAATATAAATTACCAACGAGCAGCAAAAGAAAATCAGCAGAAAAACAAGTATGTTATAATGGGCGTTTCTTTCAATAGAGTCGGTATGCCTGGCAACAAGCTCGTTTTTGGCAAACATACTATGGGTTATTTGTAAAAGGGGTTTCAATAGCACAAAAATAAAAAGCCCTCGTGGAATGCGAGGGCTTTTAAAAAATATCTTTCAACAAAAATTATTCTGTAACTATTACCAAATACTTAGATGAGCTCCAAAAATCAGTAGCATTAGTAATGTCGATTTTTTGTACCGGTTTTTCTCCCACTAATTTGTAAGAACTGCTTGGGTGGTTAGTAAGTATTTTTACCTTTTTAGCTCCCAGCGGAATGCTGCTAACTTGCGTAATATCAATTTTGGTAAATTTATCCTTATTAAAATCTTTTTTAATCTCCATTGATTTACCTAATCCAATAAAACCACCTTCTTTTTCAGTAACGCCGTCTGCTTTTAACTCTTTGCCGGTACCAATTATATAATAAGCTGTATTAAGTTGAGTTGTTTTACCTTGGTTATCCTGTTCAAGGTTTTGGTAGTTAGTAGTTAAATTACTTAACTCAATGTTTTTTTGCTCTAATTGATTTTTCAGGTCAGTAATCTGACCTTCTTTTTCGTTAAGCTGAGACTCTAAGCCGGCAATCATTTTTTCAAGGCCGTCTATTTTTGTATTGGCAGTTTTAAGTTTTTTGCTTAAAGATGCAACACGCGCCTTGTTTTTGGCCATTAAATCATATATACTTTGTATATCTTGCTTAATTTGCTCTTCTTTACTTTTTACATCGCCACCCTGAGAAGCACCTGTAACTATTTTTTCTTTTGCTTTTATTTCATCTAAATTAGCTTGTATATCATTAAAACCATTTACAAAATCCTGTAAAGCGGCTTCTTTTTCGCTTAATTCACCTTTCAGGTTAGAATTGTCAGAAGCAAGACTATCAGCCATCGGGTTTGATTGTTTTTCGGTTTTACCACCACATGATGTAGCTGTAACCAAGGATGTAGCAAGGAATGCGGCTACAAATAATTTAAAAATTGTTTTCATTTTTTGTTGTTTTTTATTATTTATGTGAACAAATGTAACTTGTTTAAGTTATCTTGAAATAGATGTTAAGTTTTTTTAACGAAATATTAATTCTGCGTTTTACTCGCTTGTGCAGCCAGTTCTTTAGCTCGTTTTTCAGCATTTAATAAGCCTTCTTGTATATGTTTATTTACCTCATGCTTTGTAAAGGAGCTTAAGGCTGCTTCGGTGGTACCTCCCTTAGAGGCTACGGCTTTTATTAATTCATCCAGGGGTTTGCCGGCATTATTAATTAAATGAAACGAGCCCAACATGGTTTGTTTAACTAATAAAGATGCTGTGGCCTCATTCATGCCCATTTTTTTACCGGCCTCAATAAGTTGTTGCACAAAGTAAAAAAAATAAGCAGGTCCGCTGCCACTAAGGGCCGTAACAGCATCCAGCAAATTTTCATCTTCCATATAAAGAGTTCTTCCTGTGGTGGCTAACAGGTTTTCCACTTTATGCGCCTCGTCAATAGTTATTGCTTTACTTAAACTATAGGCTGTAATGCCCATGCCAATTTCTACAGGCGAATTAGGCATGGCCCGTACAATTTTTTGATGATTTAACTTTTTCTGCAAAAAAGAAATATTAATGCCGGCCATAATGCTTAACAAAATAGTTTTTTCATTTAGCACTTTTTTCAAATCGGTGGCAAGTTCAGTAAAATCCTGGGGTTTAACCGACAAAATAATTACGTCGCTATCGGCTATAAGTTTGTCATCAGATACAACAACTTTGCCGGTATTTAGTTTTTTTAAATTTTCTTTACGGCCTTCGCTTTTTTCAACTAACAATAAATTGCCTCTATCAACAATATTATATTTTAAAAAAGCTCCGGCATAAATTAAGCCCATATTGCCACAGCCTACTATCGTTATTTTCATAGGTTGCTTATGCTTGTTGAACAATCATTTTTGGTGTGGGCTCGCCTATTTGCTTTTTAGCCAATTCTTTATTTATGTTTTCGGTAATACTGGCTGTAGTTATTGCATTATCCCTCTCTAACGTAAAAAAAGATGCTTGTAAGGTATAAGTTCCACCACCCGCTTTAGTACATGTAACTGATGGGGCATGATTTTCAAGTAATACATGTTTGTCTTTTAAAACAACATCCAGTATTAATTTTTTAACCATATCACTATCAAACTCATTGCTTATGTTAACACTGCATGTACCACGCAAAGTGCCTTCTCTACTTTGGTTTACAATAATATTGTTTGATACCGAGCCATTGGGCAGTATAATAGTTTTATTATCGGCGGTGAGCAATATGGTATTAAAAATTTGAATTTCTTGTACTAATCCCTTTTGCCCCAAAGCTTCAATAGTATCACCCACTTTAAAGGGTTTAAATACCAACACTAAAACTCCGCCCGCAAAATTTGATAAACTGCCTTGCAATGCCAAGCCCACCGCTAAACCGGCAGCCCCCAAAACGGTTACTAACGATGTTGTTTGTATGCCAATCATCCCGGCAACGGTAACAAGCAATAAAATTTTTAAGCCAACACCTATCAGGCTACGCAAAAAAGTCCGTAACGATACGTCTAAATCCCTGCGCACCATAGCTTTTTCTGAAATACGGGCCAGCTTTTTTATAAGCCAAAAACCTACTATAAGAACAACCACTGACATAACAATTTTTGGTGTATATTCGACAGTAAGGTCTATCAGCATTTTCACATTCTTATCAAAGAAAGAAACTTCCTGATGTACATCTGTTTTTAAAACAGTATCTGCGTTTATCATTTTTAGTTTAATGTGTAAAGTTTTCCGGGTAACGATTTTATTAAGTTTCCAAATTCTAACTGCAACAACAAGCCCGAGGCTTTACCCGGAGTTAGTTGCAGTTTGTTACAAATTTCATCTACATGTATAGGTTGAGAATCTTTTATCAAATTAATTATTTGATTTTCATCTTCCGATAAATTAATGGGCAATACAAACTGGTTGCTTTTAGTTTTCTTAGTTTCGGTTTTCTCCCATCCCATGGCATATAATAAATCGGCGGCGTTTTCAATTAACGAAGCTTTATTTCGTTTAATCAGCATGTTGCATCCGGCAGAGAATTCTGTTTCAGCATTCCCCGGAAAAGCAAAAACATCTCTGTTATAGGTGTGTGCAATTTCTGCTGTAATAAGTGCGCCGCCTGTTTTTTTTGATTCAACAACAATAACAGCATCGCACATGCCGGCAACAATACGGTTACGTTTTGGAAAATTTTCTTTGCCCGGGTTTGTTTGCGATATAAACTCGGTAAGCAACCCACCCTGATGAACCATTTTGTTGGCTATATTAGTGTGTAGCGAAGGGTACAAAATATCCAAACCGTGTCCTAAAACACCAACGGTATCAAGTTTATTATCTAATGCTGCTTTATGTGCATATACATCAACGCCATAAGCTAATCCACTAACAACTAATATGTTTTCAGCCGATAAGTCAGCAATTAATCTTTCGGTTAGTTGTTTTCCATAATCTGTAGCATTACGTGTGCCTATTACCGCTATAACTTTTTCTTTGTTCAAATCTGCATTACCCTTATAAAACAAAAGGGTGGGCGCATCATTGCAATGTTTTAGTTTGTTTGGGTACGCAGCATCTGTAAAAAATAAAGGGGTTATGTTTTCGTCTTCAATAAATTTTATTTCTTGTTCGGCACGTTTAAATATTTCAATAGTATTTCGGGCATTTAAAATAATATTTGCCACATGTTCGCCCACTTGCGGAGCTTTATGTAAATCGTTTTTAGTGGCTTTAAAAACTGCGCCGGCACTACCACAATATGCAATCAGGTTTTTGGCAATAACATCGCCAATACCATGTATCTGTTTTAAGGCAATGTTATATAATAACTCGTTTGTGTTCAAGAAAAAAAATAATATTATCTTGCAAAGTTAGATAAAACAAAAAAATGATTAAACGAATACTTATTTTTATTTGTCAGTTTATTTTATCATATACCTCTTATGCGCAAGGCGTTGTTAGGGGGCTTGTTACCGACAAATCGAGTAAAGAAACTTTGCCCGGTGTAGTGTTGATTTGTGCAGATAAAAATGCGGTTACCG
>DATFTU010000003.1:0-2925 GCA_035261565.1 Bacteroidia bacterium | reverse complement strand
CCGGCGGGTGGACCACCTGTATTATTTACTAAAATATTTACGGTGCCCTGGCGTTGTATATAGTGGTTTACGTTTTTTCTTACTTCCTCGGGGTTGCTAAAATCGGCTACAATATATGAGTGTTGCTGGCCTTTATCGGTATTAAGTTCTGCTTTTGTTTTTTTTAAAGCTTCTTCGTTGCGGGCCAATAAAGTTACATTAGCGCCAAGCAAAGCCAATTCAATAGCTACTGCTTTACCAATGCCTTGTGTGCTGCCCGATACCAGGGCGCGTTTATTTTTAAAATCTAAGTTCATGTGTAAAATTTCGGTAAATGTAGAAAATATGTCGGTTGGCGGCAGTAATTTACTTGCTAAATAACTCGCCGAAAACCCTTGTTAAAAAACCATAGTAATGTATATCTTTGCCGCTTTAATTTTTAAAACATGGACAGGAATTCCCTTTTAGGATTATTACTTATAGGCAGCATTTTAATAGGATGGCTTTATTTAAATAAACCATCTGAAGCAGAGGTAAAAAGACAAAAGCAAATAAAAGACTCAATAGCGCAGGTTGATACTATTCAAAAATCAAAAGCAGAAGCACAGGCGGCTGTTGCTTCAATTAAAGCAGTTGATACGGCTGAGGTACATATTAATAAAGATTCTGTAGCCGATGTTAACCTTAAAAACACCTATAAAGATTTTGCGGTTGCAGCTAAAGGCCAAAACAAACAGGTTGTTTTAGAAAACAGTAAAATAAAAGTTATTCTTCAGTCTAAAGGGGGTAATGTGGCTTCGGTTGAGTTAAAAGAATATACCCGACCCGATAAAAAAACAAAAGTTGAACTTTTTAATGATGCCGATTCATCTTCGCAAACATTAGAGTTTTATGCCTACGGTGCCTTACAAATAAGAACGGACAGCCTTTATTTTATTGCCAGCGACGTAAAGAAAACAGCCGATGAACAAATAATTAGTTTACGGTTACCAACCGCTAACCCTGCAAGCTACATAGAGTATATTTATACGCTAAAAAACGATGCGTATACACTTAACTACCAGGTTAAAATGGTTGGCATGCAAAATATTGTGGCGCAAAATACCGACCAGGTAACATTTAAGTGGAATGTTTTAACCCCATCGCAGGAAGAGCACATTGAAAAAGAAAAACAAAATTCTACCGTATATTGGAAATATAATGATGAAGATGCGGATTACATTAACCCGGGAAAAGACGAAGAAAAAAACATTTCAGACGCGCCGGTTAAATGGGTGGCTTTTAAGCAACAATTTTTTACGTCGGCTATTATTTGCGATAAAGGGTTTTTAAAAGATGGAGCTTTTGTAAAAACACAAGCCGATAAAAGTTCACTAACGCATGTAAAGCGTATGAAAACCGAACTGAATTTACAGTATGCTCATGGAGCCAACGAAACATTTGAAATGCGTTATTTTTTTGGCCCCAACCAATACAATGTTTTAAAGCAATATGATTTGGGTCTGGAAAAAATGATAAGCATTGGCTGGCCTGTATTTAACCTGATAAACAGGTGGCTGGTTATACCCGTATTTAACGCGTTTGATAACACCAGTTCGCCTGTAAATTTTGGGCTTATTATTTTAATGCTAACCGTTATTATAAAAACGCTGTTATTTCCGGTTGCGTATAAAACATATATGTCATCAACTAAAATGCGTTTGTTAAAACCTGAGTTGGATGTGATAAACAAAAAGTTTTCTGACCCGGCTGATGCTATGAAAAAAAATCAGGAAAACATGGCCCTGTACAGGCGCGCGGGTGCCAGTCCGTTTTCGGGTTGTATTCCTGCGTTAATACAATTCCCTATATTAATTGCGCTATTAAATTTCTTTCCTGCATCTATTGAGTTACGCCAAAAAGGGTTTTTATGGGCGGCCGATTTATCAACCTATGATTCTATCTGGACATTCGGTAAAATACCCATCATAAATTCTATATATGGCGACCACGTTAGTTTGTTTGCTTTATTAATGTTTGTATCAACCATAGCTTATACCTGGATGAATGCAAAATACTTAACCCCCGATACCCAAACACAAATGCCGGGTATGAAAGTTATGATGTACTTAATGCCTGTTATATTTTTAAGCTTTATGAACTCGTATTCATCGGGCTTAAGCTGGTATTATTTTTTGGCTAACATAATTACGTTTGCACAAACCTTTGCCATGCGCAAATTTATTGACGATAAAAAGATTCGTGCGGAGATTGATGCACACATGAAAAAGCCGGTTAAAAAATCAGCTTTTCAGCAGCGTTTAGAAGAAATGTCGAAACAAAGCCAGACTGCCAAGCCTAAAGTAAAAAAGTAATTTTTAACCGTATGAAAAAAATAACAACAACTGTATTGTGTTTTATTTTAGTTATGCTTACGGGTTTAACTAAAGCGCAGGATACAAAAACTGATGCTAATTCACTTCACGATGAAGCGGCTAAACTAAAAGCCAATACAGATACTTCATCAAAACATTGGAAAAAAGGCGGAACAATTTCATTTAACGGACAAGAAGTATCACTTACTAATTGGGCAGCCGGAGGCCAGGGTGCTATATCGTTAGGAAGTTTGGCAAGTGTATATTTTAATTATAAAAAAGGCAATTGGATATGGAATACTAATTTAAATTTGGCATATGGTATAATAAAAAACGGGTCGAGCAAAGATTGGTTAAAAACCGATGACCGTATTCAGCTAACATCAAAAGCCGGAAGAAAAGCTTTTAAAAACGGATACTATTCAGTTTTAGGCGACTTTAAAACTCAATTTGCGCCTGGGTATAATTACCCTAATGATTCAGTAAAAATTTCTAATTTTTTAGCACCGGCTTACGCGCTATTGGCACTGGGTTTAGATTATGAGCCACTTCCTTACCTGTCGTTTTTTATCTCTCCGGCTACAGGGCGTTT
>DATFTU010000002.1:0-4222 GCA_035261565.1 Bacteroidia bacterium | reverse complement strand
TAAAATACTTTCGGGGTTACGACTGCGTTCACGCCCGCGGGTAAAAGGTACCACGCAAAAACTACACATGTTATCACAACCACGCATAATACTTATAAAAGCTGATACACCATTACTACCTAAACGCACAGGCGTTATATCGGCATAGGTTTCTTCTTTCGATAGGATAACATTAATAGCCCGATGCCCATCTTCGGCCTGACCAATAAGATTAGGTAAATCGCGGTACGAATCGGGCCCCACTACCATATCCACAATTTTTTCTTCCTCTAAAAATTTTGTTTTTAAGCGCTCAGCCATACAGCCTAAAACACCCACCAACATATCCGGATTTTTTCTTTTTAGCTTTTTAAAGTCTTTTAAACGCTGGCGCACACGCTGTTCAGCATTATCGCGTATGGCACAGGTATTTACCAAAATAACATCGGCCTCTTCTGCTTTATCGGTAGTTGAGTAACCATCTTTGCTAAGTATAGAGGCTACAATTTCGCTGTCAGAATAATTCATTTGGCAACCGTAACTTTCTAAAAAAAGCTTTTTGCTGCCCGCATTTCCATCTTCAATTACCAACGCCTCACCCTGCCTGTTTTCGTCTATTGTTTTATTTTCAATCATTTCAATGCAAAGATATAGATTTATGACAATATGACAGAATTTTTAAACCCTTAAATATTGTAAGTATTGGTAGTTTTAATGCCACATTTATTCAACAAAACAATTGATAAAATAGGGTAAAATGGTAAAACTTTATCTGTATTTACCTATTTTGTAATAGATTTTACACTTTTGCGCATGCAAAAACCGAGTTTTGATACATGGACGATAATATTTTTATTTGCCGCCATACAAGGCTGCTTTGTATCGTTAGTATTGTTACTAAAAAAAGACCAGCATCCATCACGTAAAATACTGGCAACCATTTCGTTAATTTTTTCGATTATTTTAATTGATTATGTATTGTACTGGACTCATTATGAACCTATTTATCCTTATTTAGCAGGCTTGCCCGATTGCTTTATTTTCCTATTCGGGCCTTTGTTTTACCTGTACTTTAAATCGATTTTTAGTAAAACCATTTTTCAGAAAAAAGATACCTGGCACTTCGCAGCTTTTGTTTTGTGTTTTATACGCATTAGTCCGTTTTACTTTAGCTCCAACACCATTAAATACGATTTTTTAATTCATAAAATTCAGTTGCCGCAAAACTATTTTTTGGGACTTGCGTGGATTGGAATTGCACATATGAGTTTGTATGCCTTTTTTATTATGCGCGATTTTTACGCTTTAAGTAGGTCAAACCCCGAAGTGAGGACATGGTTTAGCTGGCTTAGTGGATTTTTTATAGGTTTTATTTTTAGCTATGCATCTTATTTTATACTGGCAAACTTTTCATTTTTTAATGCCGAATGGGATTATGCCATCTCTTTTAGCATGACCTTCTTTATATATTTTTTAGCCTGGTTTGGCTATATGCAACCAAAAATATTCAGCGGGTTTAGTATGCTGGAAAAAGAGATAGTAAAGTATAAGAACTCTCCCATATCAGGCGAAGTGGGTTTGGAGATTATACAAAAGCTGCAATTGCACATGCAAACCAGTAAATCGTACATTAAAAGTGATATTAGTTTAGATAAATTGGCAACCTCCACAGGGATAAGCAAGCATTACCTATCTCAGGCAATAAACGAGAATTTAAAAATGAACTTTTTTGAATATATAAACACATTACGCATAAACGAGGCAAAAGAGTTACTGCTAAAACCTAAGGAGGAGCTAAATATTATAGAGGTGGCTTATCAGGTTGGGTACAACAATAAAGTATCTTTTAATAAGGCATTTAAAACAATTACGGGGTTAACACCGACTGAATTTCGTGAAAACAGCAAGAAAACAGTAAAGCTTTAACGGGTTTTACCCCTTTCCTTTTTTGTGAACGTAGTTTTGAAAAAAAAACGTCATGAAAAAAATAATTATTACTCTATCAGCTTTGTTTCCGATGCTTGCCTTTGCACAAGGTGGTTGGACAAAAATAACCGACCCACAAAACCCCGTAACCACTTTTACGGTAGTTGGAGTATATAACGGTGCCGCCTGGGTTGATATTAACAACGATGGCAATATAGATTTATATGCCATGCCCCACTATGTGTTTTTAAATAACGGAGGAGGCTCGTTTACTAAACTTACGGGTTTAAACATTAACCCAACACCTTTGCAATACCCGGGCGGGTGCAGTTGGGGCGATATTAATAACGATGGGTTTATAGATTTTATAACAGCACAAAACCCCAGCGAAATTTATATGAATAATGGCGATAGCACGTTTCAAAACCTTACATCGCAAATACCAGCTCTTAGCGGGTATGCCGCCTGGGGTTGTGCTTTAGCTGATGTAAATAACGATAATAAATTAGACCTTTTATATGCGCAGGCGCATGGTTTTCATGGCAGCGCTACGCCTTATCCTTGCAATTTTTTTATACAAGATACAAACACACTTTCATTCACACAAAAAAAGGGGTATGCTTTTACAGATTCGTTAAAACCTTATACAGTACCCTATTTTCATGATTATGATATGGATGGCGATATGGATTTATTTATTGCAACTGGTCCGGGCGGTAGCCCAGGCCCTGATTATTGTTATCAAAACATGAAAAAAGAAACCGGGCTTGATACATTATACCGAATGACTACCGAGCCTTGGGCTATGCAGTTGCAGGATGGGCAATGCTATAATGCCATTGATTATGATAATGATGGCGATTTTGATATGTGCTTAACTAATTACTCCGGTGCATCGAGTCGATTTTATAAAAACAATAATGGTGTTTATGTTGCCGACTCAACTGCTTTCGTTAGCACGGGCAATAAACTATCAAACACATGGGGTGATTTTGATAACGATGGAGATTTAGATGTTATTATAGCATCAGATAACTCAACACCTAAACATTATATAAACAATAATGATGGGACGTTTACTTTATTAAGCCCTGGTTTTATATATGCCGCACCAAATAGTTGCATAGTGAGTTGCGATTACGATAACGATGGAGATTTAGATGTATTTATACATGGCAATAATAATGGACACGCTTTGTATAGAAATGATAGCCTGGCAGGGAATAACAATTGGGTTAACTATACATTAAAGGGTACTATTTCAAACACATCGGCCATTGGTACTATTATAAAAATAAAAGCAACCATAAACGGGCATAGTGTTTGGCAAATAAGGCAGGTTACGGCACAAAATAGTTTTCAGGGGCAAAACGATTTGCGGGTACATTTTGGTTTGGGAGATGCCACACAAATAGATTCAGTTATACTAAACTGGCCATCGGGTTTACAGGAGTTTTATAACAATAAACCTGTAAAGCAATTTGAAACATTTGTTGAGGGAAACACAAATCCGGCGGGAATAAACACAAGTAAAGAAAATGAGAATTTGATTGTTTATCCTAACCCGGCAAAAAACAGCCTTACCATACAATTAAAAGATATTACATTTTCAAAAGCTACTGTTGTTATACTTGATATGAACGGCAAAGAGGTTTTAAAAACTAACGTAACAAAAAATAATATGCAAGTACCGCTTAAAGATTTAACTACGGGCACTTATATTTTACGGTTGCAAACACCCGGAAAAACTTTTAGTAGAAAAATCTTAGTGGAATAAGTGAGGAGGATGGTTCATTAACTATAAGCAAAAAGCCTGCTCAGTAGAGCAGGCTTTTTATTTTACAACATTTTAAGTTGCTCTTCCAGTGCCTTAATTTTTGCTTCGGCATCGGCTTGTTTTTTCTTTTCGTTTTCTAAAATTTCGGGTTTAGCATTTTGTACAAAACGCTCGTTAGCCAATTTTACCTGTACCGATTTTAAGAAACCAAGGTTATATTCTAACTCTTTACTGATACGCTCTTTCTCGGCATTAACATCTACATTTTGAGTTAAGGGAATATAAAACTCTGCATGGCTTACGTTAAACGAGAAAGCATTATCAACTTTAGCTGTTACATATTCAAAACTGCTTAGGTTACATAATTTGATAATTATATCATCGTAAGTTTTAATTACTTCGCCTTTGTTTACTTTTTCAAACACCTGCAATTTCTCTTTAGGAGAAATATTTTTTTGCTTGCGTAGGTTTCTAATATTAGTAATCACCTCCATTACAGTTTCAAAATGAGTTGTAATTACTTTATTATCGTTTTTAATT
>DATFTU010000001.1:0-7150 GCA_035261565.1 Bacteroidia bacterium | reverse complement strand
AAATACAATTCCGCTTGGGTTTAACCTCTTTTAAACATGTGGGTGTTTTTCCGGAACAGGCTGTAAACTGGGATACCATTTTTTCTTTTATTTCTCAAATTGAAAAACCAAAATTTTTAAATCTGTTTGCTTATACAGGTGGCGCCTCATTAGCAGCGCGTGCCGCAGGTGCCGATGTTACACATGTAGATAGTATAAAGCAAGTGGTTACCTGGGCAAATGAAAATATGCAGTTATCAAACCTGGATAATATACGCTGGATGGTGGATGATGCCTTAAAGTTTATTAAGAAAGAAGCACGACGCGGCAATTATTACCATGGTATTATTTTAGACCCCCCTGCCTATGGCCACGGCCCTAATGGCGAAAAATGGCAGTTAGAAGACAACATATCTGAAATGATGAGCGAGGTTTTAAAGGTTTTAAACCCCGATAAACATTTGCTTATTTTAAACGCTTACTCGCTTGGTTTTAGCAGTATAATAATTGAGAACTTTTTGCGTTATTATGCTAAACAACATCAGTCTGACTTACAAACCGGCGAATTATTTTTACAAGCCAAAAGCGGCGTAAAACTTCCGCTGGGCGTTTGGGGCAGACTTACTAAGTAATAGTGCATGCAGGTAAAAAGTTACTTAACGCATAAAAATATTTTTGTTTTTGGCTTAGTTCTGCTTGTTGTAGGTATGCCGCTTTCCCGTTTCTTAGTAAGTGTTTCTCAGCTTGTTTTATTAGGCAACTGGTTAGTTGAAAGAAACTTTGTAAGCAAATGGAATACGCTGAAAAAATCAAAAACTTTTTGGGCCTTTGTTGGCATTTATCTTTTTTCTATCATCGGCTTGTTATGGACAAACGATTACGCTTATGGTTTAAAAGACCTCCGTATAAAACTTCCCATGCTTTGGCTACCGCTTTTGTTTTTTACTTCCCCTCCGTTAACAAAAAAAGACTATCATATTATCATGCATTTTTTTGTGGCCGCCTGCACAGTGGCTTCGTTTTGCAGTATGTGTGCTTATTTTGGTTTTTTACATAAACAAATTCACAACGTACGCGGTATTTCTATTTTCGAATCGCATATACGTTTCTCTTTAATGCTCGTTCTTTCTATTTGCTATTTGTTTTTCTGTTTTTTATTGCCACAACTTATCAAGCAAAAATTTGTTTACTTGCCGGTTATTGCCTGGCTTTTGTTTTTTCTGGTGTTTTTGCAATCATTTACCGGGCTTTTTATTTTGGGGGTTTTAGCCTGCGCGGGGTTAATTATTTTTTTGTTTTCAAAACAATCTTTTACGGTTAAAATTTCTTTTCTGCTTATAGTTGCAGGTGGCTTGCTGTATACCATTTATATTGTACGCGATGAGTACAAAAAAGCCCATGTAGTAAATAAAACAGATTTAAAAACACTGCCTAAGGTTACCACCAGTGGGCACGCGTACCTTAATGATACGGTATATAAATTTACCGAAAACGGTAATTACGTTTATATTTTAATTTGCGATGAAGAGCTGATGCCCGCCTGGGAAAGAAAAAGCAGCCTTAAATACTATGGGGTAGATAAACAAAAAAATCTTTTACGGTATACACTTATACGTTACATGGCATCTAAAGGATTAACCCGCGACCTGGCCGGGTTTTTAAAATTAAAGGATGCCGATATTCATTTTATTGAAAACGGATACGCTAATTATTTGTACACCAACCCCGCCAACATACGAACCCGCGTGCACGAAATATTATGGGAAACCGATGATTTTGTGCGCGAGCACGGAACAAGCGGGCACTCACTTACTATGCGTTTGGAGTTTTGGAAAACAGCCTTGTATATTATTAAAGAAAATATTTTGTTGGGTGTTGGCACCGGCGATGTTGAAAATGCTTTTAAAACTCAGTATAAAAAAGAAAACACAAGCCTGCATAAAGAGTGGCAACTGCGCTCGCACAACCAGTATTTAGAAACTACGGTTGCTTTAGGAGTTATTGGTTTACTTCTTTTTTTTATTCATTTACTGGCTCCGTTTTTTTCAGGTAAAAAATTATCGGTACTTTTTATTTTGTTTATTTTAATAGAAGCACTTTCATTTATTAATGAAGATACGTTAGAGACACAAGCCGGGGTAACTTTCTGTGTTTTCTTTACCCAATTATTTTTTCATAACAACCAGCATAATACGTAATTTTGCCCGGTGAAAATTTTACAAGTAAATACCGAAAAAACCTGGCGGGGCGGCGAGCGACAAACAATTTACAATATACAGGGGTTTTTACAACAAGGGCACGAAGTAGAATTACTTTGCCGAAAAAATTTTCCGCTGCACTTAAAAGCTAAGGAGTTAGATATCCCTATTCACACCATTAATAACGGCTTACAGGCTATTTTATATTTAATTAAACACGCCCGTTATGCCAATGTTATTCATGCACAAACAGCCTCGGCGCAAATGTATGGGGTTATATCTTCATTGTTTCACAAAACAAAAGTAGTATATACCCGCCGGGTCGATTTTGTACCCAAAGGCTTTTTTACCAAATTAAAATATAACCGCACCCATAAATTAGTGGCTATTTCATCGGCTATTAAAACCATTTTAGAAAATTTCGGTTTAAAAAATATTGCCGTAATACCCGATATTGCCTGCGCCAAAAAACTGAATGATGAGCGTGCTAAAAAATTAATTCACTTTAGGGGTTGGCACAATAAAAAAATAGTTGCCAGCATATCTGCCCTTGTACCGCATAAAGACCCCCTTATTATGGTACAGGCAATTTATCATCTTTCGCAAATGCGCGATGATTTTATGTTTCTGCATTTTGGCGAAGGCAATTTGCAACACGAAGTAGAAAAAGAAATTGCACACCTAAATGTAAACAGATGGTACCATTTAATGGGCCATATTGATGAGGTGGAAGATTTCTTCTCTATTTTTGATGTATTTGTTATGAGCTCGCAAGAAGAAGGTTTAGGCAGCAGTGTGCTCGATGCCTTTTTATATAAAGTGCCTGTAGTATCTACAAACGCCGGTGGCTTAAAAGAAGTAGTTGAAGGCAATGGGTTGGTTTGCGACGTAAAAGATGCCAAAGCACTCGCCCTTAGTATAAACGAACTTTTAAACGATGCCGATTTAAGGAAAGATATTACCGATGCCGCTTATGAAAACGTAATAAGCAAATACTCGTTACAAACCATTACCAAACAATACGAAGAAGTATTTGAAACGTTATAGGCAAGTCAGTTAAAAAAGCAAAAGGCACCTAACAAGTTTGGTGCCCTTTTGCCTTTATATTTAATACAAGTTTAATCTCCTTGAGAAGATTCTGTCCCTTCCTGGTTTTCTGCTTGTATACGGTTACCGGTATTCATTATAACTCCGCCATTCATTTGCCCTCCCGTTTTAGCATCTAATGTCCCGTTTACTTGAGGAATTGAATCGTGTGAGGTTTGCTCTGCACTTCCATTCGGTCTGTTAGTAGGTACTCCGTCTAAATTGTTTGTTGACATGCGTATGTTTTTTTAGTTTATAAATGTGTGTTTAACTGGTAATAGAAGAACCAGGGGTCATATGGAAATTTTGTATACCAGATATATCAAAATGCCCTGAAATTGTTCCCGGTCCATTTTTGTTACCTATTTGCAAACGGTTACCTGAATTAGCAATAACGCCTCCTAAAACTTTACCACCATTAACAACTTTTAAACTTCCGCCTGAATTAATAATTACCCCACCGTTAACTTGCCCTCCTGTACGCGCAGCTAAAACTCCATTAGCGTTTACATTTATTGTAGCTGTTTGCGCTATACTGGCATTATTATTAATATTTACCTGCCCGCCATTAATGGTTATAGTACCACTAATAACCGCAGCGGCAGATTTTATGGTTATTACATCGCCAGAATTGGCAACTAAATCGCCTGTATAAGGCCCGGTAATAGTTTGCGTTGTATTAAATACCCTGATATTAATGGCTGTACCCGTAGTATCTACATCAAAAATACATTTATCGCCATCCTCTAAATGCAGGGTGGGGAAATTAGAATCGCTAAACGGATATATAGTCCCCGGTGTATTGGTATCCGTACTATCTTGCTGTACCTGTCCGGTAGTAGATTGCGTTCCGTCTGCATTAACAGCATACGAAATAATAGTTCCTGTTAGGTTAGTTGCACCCGCTGTGCTTCCTCCTGAGTTTGATATTGATCCTGGCATACGCTTCTTTTTTTTGGTTTAATATCAAATATAGTTGCTATTTTTAAAAAAAACAAATTTATGCCTCGCCTTGCGCTGTGTTTCTTGATTCTTTGTTTTGGTTCTATTTCTTTATTCTCACAACGAGATAAACATCTCGATAGTCTTATTATTGCATACTCAAAAGCCGAATCAGACACAGACAGAATTAATAAATATGCCGATATTGGCGTATATATGTCAGGTAAGGGCAACCTAATTGAAGCCATTACATATTATCAAAAAATTGTACAAACATTTTCAAAACAGTACCCCGAAAAATGTATTGATGTTAAAAACAAAATTACCTTTTGTTACATTTCTTTAGAAGAGTATACTAAAGCCGATAGTATAATACAACAAATGCTAACCGAAAGCACTAAACTAAATTATCAAAAAGGTATTGGTTTTGCGTACAGAAATTTAGGACTTATTAATGTATATACCGGTAAGTATAAAGAGGCTGTTGCTTACCATTTAAAAGCTTTAGAAATTTGGGAAAAGATAAAAAACAAAAAGTTTTGGTGCATTAGTAATTCCGATTTAGGTATTACATTTTACTATCAGGAAAATTATAAAAAAGCAGCTTATTATTGGGAGAACTCGTTAGAAGCAAACCCCGATAAAGGATCAAGTGATTATATAAGCAATTGTACTAATTTAGGGCAAGCCTATGTTGCCTTACATGAATATGATAAAGCAACCGAGTGCTTAAAAAAAACGCTTCCTTATTATACCAACAATAAAAAATCGGTAAATTACACTCATACATTAACAGGTTTAGCGAATATAGAGTTTCAAAGAAAAAATTATACCCAGGCATTAATTTATTACACCGAAATAATTGCCATACGAGAAGATATAAATGCGCGTAATGATGATTTAGCTACCACTTATTTAAATGTGAGCCTTATATATAAAGAGCTTGGAAAAATGAAGGAGGCTATAGAATATGGTCTAAAGGGATATCAAAAAGCTCTCGAGTCAGAAGACAAAAACGAAGTGCTGCATGCTTACAATAACCTGAATGCTGTTTATGCTAAGGCTGGTAATTACGAAAAAGCTTACGAGTTTTCACAACTATATACCAATCTTAAAGACAGCCTTTCGGGTATAGAAAGTCAAAAACAAATTAATGAGCTTGATAAACAATACCAAACCGAAAAAAAAGAAAAAGAAAACCAGGTTATAAAAGCTCAGTTAGAGGTACAACAAATACAAGGCAAACAACAGCGGTTTTATTTAATTATATCGGCTGTGATTTTAGTATTGGTTGCTTTTTTATCTGTTGTATTATATAGGCAGAACAAACAGAAACAACGGGCTAATTTAAAACTGGAAGTAAAAAACAAAATTATTGAAGAACAACATAAAGATATTATTGATAGTATTAACTATGCCAAACGAATACAACAAGCCATATTAAAAGAAGAAGAACACGTAAGCGCTCATTTGCCTCCGCACTTTATTTTATTTAAACCTAAAGATATTGTAAGCGGCGATTTTTATTGGGCTTTAGAAAAAGCCGAGTATTTATATGTTACCGCCGCCGATTGTACCGGGCATGGTGTACCCGGCGCATTTTTAACTATGCTGGGCATTTCATACTTAAATGAAATAAATGCGTGTGAGGAAACTTTAACTCCGGCTGAAATATTATACCAATTGCGCGATAAAATTGTAAAAGAGCTAAGCAGGCATGGTACTACTAAAGATGGTATGGATATATCGTTAATGCGTTTAAATTTAAAAACAAACGAGGTAATGTGGGCCGGTGCTTTTAACCCGCTTTGGTATATTGAAAAAGGAGAGTTAAAAGAAATAAAAGCCGATAAGCAACCTATTGGCTACATGGAAGAATTAAAGCCCTTTACTAACCATACCTTGCACCTAAACACAAACGATACCGTATATTTATTTACAGATGGCTTTGCCGACCAGTTTGGTGGCGAAAAAGGCAAAAAATATAAATACAAACAACTGGAAGAAAATTTGTTGGCTAACAGCAACAAACCGTTAGATGAGCAAAAGCAGCTTTTAAATACTTCGTTTACCAATTGGAAAGGAAATTTAGAGCAGGTGGATGATGTTACAATAATCGGAATCAGAATTGTTTAAACAACCCTTATTAATCTTCTGATTTCAGGAAGGTTTTGGTTAACACACCATCATTGTTTATTATCTTAATAAAATAAAATCCTTTATTAAGTAAACTAATATCCATTACATAATCGGCATCTCCATTAGTTAAACCAATTTGCTGAGTGTCTATAAGCATTCCTTGCCCGTTATATAATTCATAGTTTAACGCAGGAGTTGAGAAGTTTTTTAAGCTAAGCGTAACACTGTTTTTTGCCGGATTAGGATACAGGTTAAAAAACGACAACGCCGCATTGTTACTTACCGCCGTATAACCTAACATATGCCTTTCGCCGTTTTTATCAAAACTGCTTAACCTGTAATAATTAACTCCTTTGTTTGGGTTGTTATCATAAGCAACATAATTGGTTAATGCACTGCTGGTTCCTTTAGCTTTTATCTCGGCAAGGGGAACAAAATTATTCATATCAGTGCCTTTTTCTATCAAGTAATAGTCTGAATTTTGTTCGGTTGAACTGGCCCAACTTAATTTCACATTTATTTGGTTAGTTAACTCGCTTTTAAAATATAAAAGCTGTACCGGGAGGACGCAAGTTGGCGAAATAGCAGCGACGAGAGAGTAATCACAATTGGTTCCGGCAAAACCATCCACTTCAATAAAATTACAATCGTTAGCTGCTAACGGATACGTATATGTAGTAGTACTGGTTATATCTTCTCCGCAAAAACCTCCGTTTAATTTTGTAAGGCTTAATGTAGCGCCAACATATGTTCCTTTAAATATAGATATTTGCAGACCACTTGTACCAGCTGGTAAGCATGATGAT